>NZ_JAOQJU010000010.1:45929-101105 GCF_025567385.1 Dorea acetigenes | reverse complement strand
AGCAATACTATGATTCCCTGAAAGAAGCAGCATAGGGTACAAAATCCTTGAGGAAAATGTGTCAACTAATCTTGACAAAATCAGTCTGATGTTTGGTAACGGAGCTGCATCTTATCTTTCAAGGCTGCTAGGACGTGGAGACAAAGATACTGCGAATAAGGTCGCAAGTACAGCGCTGTATAGCAGTGTTTTAGTTGGGGCAATTATCATTATTCTTGCGACTATCTTCCTGAAACCGATTTTAACGCTATTAGGAGCAACCGATACGATCATGCCTTATGCGCTGACATACGCGAGGATTTATGTGATTTCATGTATTTTCAATGTGTTTAATGTGACTATGAATAATATAGTCACAAGCGAAGGGGCAGCGAAAACAACGATGTGTGCCTTGCTGTTGGGAGCCATATTGAACATAGCCTTAGATCCGATCTTTATTTATGTGTTTGAATTAGGAGTTGCCGGAGCTGCTGTTGCTACAGCTATTTCACAGTTTGTTTCTACACTTGTCTATTTGACCTATGTATTGCGGAAAAAGAGTGCGTTTACCTTCAGCGCGAGAGAGTTCGCTCCCACAAAACAGATGATGGCAGAGATATTGAAAATCGGTGTCCCAACGCTGACGTTCCAGCTTCTTACCAGTCTGTCTATTGCTTTTATAAATCGTGCTGCAAATGGGTATGGGGATTCTGTGATTGCCGGAATGGGAGCAGTTACCAGAGTTACATCAATGGGAACATTGGTGGTATTTGGCTTCTTAAAAGGATTCCAGCCGATTGCAGGATTTAGTTATGGGGCGAAGAAGTTTGATCGTTTGCAGGAGGCTATTAAAACATCAATCCTGTGGTCAACGATTTTCTGTGTAATTGTGGGATTGCTAATGGCCGTATTTTCCACACAAATTATTTCCCAGTTTACAGACGGCAATGCAGAGATGATTTCTGTCGGTCAAAGATCGCTCATAGCAAATGGTTTTTCATTTATGCTGTTTGGATTTTATACAGTATATTCCTCTTTGTTCCTTGCACTTGGTAAAGGGACGGCCGGATTTATTCTCGGTGCTTGCAGGCAGGGGATCTGCTTTGTACCAGTTATTCTGATTCTTCCAGTGCTTTGGGGGCTTAATGGCATTCTTTATGCACAGCCGATTGCGGATGTTCTTTCTGCGGTGATCACGGTGTTTATGGCATCGCATCTCCATAAGGAATTATCTGCGGCAAAAGCAAAGATGATTTCTAGGGAACAGAAGAATTTTTAAATGGGAATAGGAAATTAGGAGGGCGTCAATGTTACTGCGAATGAATATAGAACGGCAGCCCGTCATCCAGCGAGGAAACCTTACCATTGATCCACAGTGCTGTACGGTTCGATTGGCCGGAGAGGAAATTAGTCTGTATCCCAAAGAATTTGATGTCCTCTGCCTATTGACACAGTATCCCGGTTGGGTGCTTTCTCCTGAACAGATTTACGGTGCCGTTTGGAAGGAGTGTGTGACTGGCTGCGAGCATGTGGTCTATAACGTGATTTGCCAGCTTAGAAAGAAACTGAAGAACTCGGATATGATCCAGACCGTTATCGGGAGAGGGTATAAGTTTGTGGTATAGAAAAATCCCTCGGAGTAGTGAAAAGAACTGTTCCGGGGAATTTTATCATATATATAAACGGTCTGGAAAGCGAATCCAGAGCATTGTGGAGCAGCGGTGGCGAGTATGATTAGCCAGTTCAGATGTAAGAACGGTGATGGGTATATAGAAACGGTAGCAGGGAATAGGTATAGGTTTGTGAGATAGAGCAGTCCTTTATGTTAAATATTTTTTTAACAGTAAAAATGAATGAATATTATTCATTGACTTTTTCAAAATATAGTGCTATGATCTTACCGAAAGGAGAAGTTATATCATGGCGAATGAAAAGCAAAAATCGAAAAAAGCCTTTAATCAACAGGCGGTAACTTATGACCAGGACATGAGAGGGCAACACGCCCGGTCTTTGTACCCAATCCTATTGGAAAAACTATCAGATATTTCCTATCACTCAGCGTTGGATTTAGGATGTGGCACAGGGGAAATGATAAAAATGATTTTAGAGCAGGATGCTCAAAAATCATTGACTGGGATTGACCTATCAGAAAAAATGTTGGAAATTGCTAAAGGAAAATTAAATGACCGTGCAAAGTTACTTTTAGGAGACAGTGAGCATTTACCCTTTCAGGATGGAACATTTGATGTTGTATATTGCAACGATTCATTCCACCATTATCCTGCCCCGGAAAATGTACTGGCAGAGGTAAAGCGGGTTTTGAAAACAGGTGGGCTCTTTTTAATGGGCGATTGCTGGCAACCTTTTATTGGACGGACAATTATGAATTTTTACATGAAACGCAGTAACGAAGGTGATGTGAAAATCTATTCCGAACAGGAAATTCGTTTTATGTTTGAGAAGTATTTCATAAATGTCCAGTGGGAGCAGGCAGGAAAAACCGCTTGTATTGCCTGGGGAGAAAAATCTGACCTTTGAATGATTGATATTCACTCATTGACTTTTTTTATCTGAAATGCTATTTTATTAGGAGGAGGCGAAATCATGCGTATTACGAAAGACCCACAGGAGCGAAAGCAAGAAATTCTTGAAACAGCCATGCGGTTATTTCAAGAAAAAGGATATGAGAAAACATCTATCTCTGATATTGCAAAAGCAATCGGAGTTGCACAAGGCTTATGTTATCGGTATTTCCCATCAAAGGAAGTTCTTTTTGATGAAGTGGTGGATCAGTATGCGACAATGCAGGTGCAGGCTCTTTCTGCTACGGTTAAGAAAGATATGACGCTCAAACAGATTCTTGAAGGGCTGCCTGCCACTGTTGAAACTGACGATGATGCCTATTACCAGCTATTCCATGGAGTGGAAAACCCAAAATTTCACGATCAGCTATCATTAAAAGTTTGTGAAAAACTGGTGCCTGTTGTAACTAAGCTACTTGAGACTGCGCAGGCTAACGGAGAAATCCATATTGACGATATAGAAGCTGCCGCATATTTTTGTGTTTACGGACAGCTTGGAATTTTGTTGGGCAATAGTGCTGATGCGGAAGAACAGGGAAAGAGGCTTCGTACTTTTTTGCTTTATGCTTTGAGACTTTGAAATGTTTCCTTGCTAAAGCAGAAAAAAATAATATTTGAATAATCTTTACTTAATAGGCCACCATTCGTGTGGTCAAAAAAATTTTATTTATATGAATGAAATTCATTCATTAAAAGGAGGAGTAAATATGTCAAATAATGTTGATTTTATCGGTGGAAACACTAAACGTTGCTTATTTGCTATGTCTATGCCTATGATTGCGGCTATGTTTTTGAACATGATGTATAACCTTGTTGATAGTCTTTGGATTGGTAATTTATTGGGTGAGACAGCATATGCGGCACTTACTAATTCGACCTCTATTGTTCTGATCTTAACCTCTGTTGCTATGGGATCAACAAACGGTATTTCCATTCTGCTTTCACATGCAATCGGAGCGAGAGATAAAATGCGGGTAGAAAGTTTAGTTGCTACGTCCTTTATTGTGTCAGTTATTTTTTCTCTGCTTGTAACTGCCGGGCTGGAAATCACTCTGCCTGCGATCCTAAGAGCATTAAACACCCCAACAGAAACCTATGATATGGCATATGGATATTTAGCAATTTATGTGGTTGGTTACCTTGCAGTATATCTATATTTGTATTTTACTGCAGTTTTACGAAGCTTTGGTGATTCCATGTTTCAGGCGATTGCCATGTTGGTATCAACGGTTTTGAACGCTATTCTTGATCCAATTTTTATTCAACTTATCGGATTCCATGGAGCTGCTATTGCAACACTTCTCTCACAAGGAATTTGTCTCATTTTTATGATTGTCTATTTGAAACAAAAAAAACTATTTGCGTTCCGTATTTCCTGCTTTGAAAGATCTGATATTTTGCCTTTGATCCAGAAGGCAATTCCATCAGTGATCCAGCAGAGCATTCCAGCTGTAAGCACTACTTTTTTAACCGCTCTTGTCAGTTTATATAGTATTAATGCAATCGCCGCCTATGGCATTACCGGTAAACTGGAGACAATTCTATTTTACCCCGCCATGGCGTTGAATATGGTATTGACGACCATTGTGGGGCAGTGTGCCGGAGCAAAACGTATTGACAGGGCAAAGGATTATCTGAAATGTGCTTTAAGGTATGGGGGAGGATTGTTGGTTATCTTATCTATTCTGGTAGTTATGTTTTCTAAACAGTTATCCGGATTGTTTGTAAGAAGCTCTGATGTAGCCGCTATTGTACGAACCTATTTTCTTATTGTAGGAATTGGCTATGTATTGAATACTGTTACAAACTGCCATTTGGGTCTTATGAATGGTTTAGGAAAGCCATCCAAGAGTATGTTGTTAATGATTTTTTATTACATTATCGTCCGTATGCCTTTGGCATATTTGCTTTCTTATTTTGGATTTGGATTGGATGGAATCTGGTTTGCGGTTTTAGTGAGTCACATTATTGCCAGTATAGCTGCGGTTATTATTGGTGTAAGTAGCCTGCGCTAGTGAAAGAAAAAAATTATGCGATCAAGAAAGGGCAACGCAGAGCCGATAACCTTTGATTGCCAGATTGTTGGCTCCGCCATTTTAATGGGCTTATGATTCAATGTGCAAGATGAACTGTAGGATGGGATGGATGGGATGTTATGCAGCTTAAAGAGTGGATATTATGCCCGTCATGTGGCAATAAGACGAGGTTAAAGATACAGCAGGATACGGTACTTGAAAATTTCCCGCTGTATTGCCCGAAATGCAAACAGGAAACGCTAATCAATGTACGAAAAATGAATGTGATTGTTATCAAAGAGCCAGACGCTAAGACGCAGAGCCGATAACCTATTGAGAGATTACTCTCAGGTTATCGGCTCCGTTTGTTTTTGTCGTATCCTGTCGAACGATTTTTAAAATATTATACCGTTCATAACTCATCCATAACTCGTTCATAAGTCGGTGTTTTATAATGGCAGATAACGAGAAAAACCAGCAGCAACAAGAAATTCTTGTCCTACTGGTTTCACTCAGATTTTTCCGCATCGGACTCGCTGTGCTGGGCGAGAAACTGCTCGGCCATACAGTTTACGGTATTCAGCATGAATTTCCGTTCCTTCGGATGACATACCTGGAATTTCCCGATAAGATGCTTTACATCTAAATCTTCATCGGAAAGTTCCGGGTGGAACAGGACATCGCCTGAAATTCCTAACCGCCTCACAATAGGGCAGAGGATTTCAAAGGAAGGATTCATGGAACCATTCTCAATCTTCTGTATGGTTTTAACGGCTACATGGCATTGGTCTGCCAGTTCCTGTTGGGTAAGACCACATGCCTGCCGTGCAGTGCGGATGCAGTTACTTAAATGTGTTTCTGTGTCTTTCGGCATAATCGTTCACCTCACATATATTCTATCGTGCCGATTAGGGGTTTCATATTCCCTAATCGTACCGATAAGTATGTATGATAATACCGAAAATGAAAAACAGAAAAACCATATTGTCCATAAATATGTAAAGGTCCTGTCGGGGAGCCAATAAAAAAAACGGCTTCCCGCAGCAGGGCTTATTCGTGTTTGCTATCTGTGGTTTGCCGTAAGGAGGAAACCATGGGTGGCATTATTTTTATAAAAGGGTACAGGCTCCGGCCGGGTGAAGCATTAAAAAAATCTTAGCATTTGATGCGGAGTCTTATACCTGTGGACAGGTATTATATTGCGTATCTGATACCTACAATAATACCCATATCGCATATTACTACCATATCTGGAACTATCACGTCAGGAAGCAGCAGAAGCTCCCTGGCGCTTTTCTTTGTCGATTTCTGACGATATTCCACGATTTCTATTGGAGCAGAGGCCCTCCGTGTCTGCTATGTGCCTCTATTGAAAATATAGTCTGTGAAAAATTTCCGTTTTCATTTCCGATTTTGGAAAGCTGAATTGTTTTAGTTATTTAAAGGGGAAAAAGGGGCATTTCTACTGCCCGGAAAAATTTTTTGAAAAAATTTTGAAAAACCTTTCCGGTTTTGCATGGGCAGATCTGTCTTAGTAGTTAAAGGGGACAAAAAGACGATTTTGCCATCCAGAAAAAATTTTTTAGACATTTTGAAAAACTTTTCCGGTTTTGTATGGGCAGATTCGTCTTAGTAGTTCAAAGGAGGCGATAAGGACCACTCAAAACTGCATAAGAAAGGGGGAACGATCATGTCGGCTCCCTTAAAAGACAAGGACTGCATCATTGCTATATTTGATAGTTTTGCCAAGACTGTGATGAAGAACGAGTGCAGGAATGCAGTGGATGAAGAAAAAAGAAGAAGAGAATAAGAACAGACGGCGACAGAGAAGATGCAGTATCTGTTTGAAACACAGGTGCAGGAGACGTCTATCCGTCTGAGCATCTGGTCCTGCAGGGGAAATCCCACATCTGTGTGATTACCAGCGAATGGCTTTACAATGCCATGCTGAAATTATCGGAAACACAAAGGGAGGTGTTGATTTTGGATTTCTGGTACGGGTACACGGATATTGAGATAGCTGCACAGTTTGCTGTTACGCCAAGGACAATTTACAACTGGCGGCAGAAAGCATTTGCTGCCATACGAAACTATCATGAAAGGAACCATTATGAAAGAAAATGAACTTACATATGAGCTGATCTGCGCCGCTGTAAATGGCGACCGGGAGGCTCTCGATCAAATTCTAATTTACTACGATGATTATATCAACACATTAGCGACAGTGAAGGCCGAGGACGCGCAGGGCAATGAGTACCAGTATGTTGACGGCGATTTAAAGACACGGATTCAGATGAAACTGGTTGATGCGATACCGAAGTGGAGGGGACTTAGAAATGTTGACGACAGATTTATTTGATTTTGCTTATGTACCGGACTGGTATGGACAGTTGGACGAGTTATCAAGGGTAGCTCTCCCGGAGCCGTGGCGGTTCAAGAAACCAGCCAATGTGACGAAGAACCAGGACACACCTATTCTGGAACGCTATATACATATGATTTTTCGCAAACAATGCATTGAGTTCAATTCAGCAGAAGATGACAGAAAAGGAGCACAGTTTTTCCATGTGGAGAACGAGAGGGCCTGTTTCCATACCGGGCTATATAATAGCCGGTATAAAGGGATTTACGCTTTCTTCGACCGGAACCACAAGAAGGATTCCATGCTGGAATGGTATTTCCGGGGATTCTGTGACGAACTGTCACCGTGGCTGAGATACATACAGCCTCTGCCGCATAAACCTTCCTACTACACAGCGAAACGGGGTGCAGGATTTAATCCGGACTGGCCGATCAGGGTAAACGTAGAACACATCTTAGGGGATACAGAAAATCTGGAGAGGATTCCGGCGAAGATCCGCAAGGCGAAGAACCTGCCGCTTTTGTTTGAAACAGCGGTGGAGCTTGGCAGGCGGCGGGCCGTGGTGGAACCGGGGCTTGTAGTGCCGCAGGGATACCAAGGGAAGATACAGTATCTTCTCCCGGTTTACCTGACGAACATGAAAAAGCCGGATCTCGTGATGACGTTGGAAGTGATGGACGGTTATTACATGGGACACACCTGCCTGACTCTGGAGATGGCTTACCTAAACGCCAGGGTGGTCGCAAGGCCGCTGGTCCCGTGGCTGACAGAACTGGTGAAGTAAGGATAAGAGAATAAAGATAGAGAGACGCCCGACAAAGTTAGATGCACATAGGATGGTGCTTTGTCGGGCGCAAAGTAAGAAAACGGTTGATGGTTTATTGTGTCCGAATTAATCTATGGACATGGATGCCAACAAGGCAATTTTCTCATTCATGAGGTCTATGACATGCTGGCCGAGTTCCTCAAGCCATTGGGCATTGATCTCCCAAAAACTCTCCTTACGAAGCTGTATTTCCAGCAGCCGCTTCATCTGCCACAGGGTGTCCTGAAATGCTTCCGCCTGGTCAGAAATGCAGGTGGCTTCAATACTGCCCGGTTCCGCAGAACGGCTGCGGCCGGTGCTTTTATCATATACACGCAGCTTTCCTTCGCTGGCGGCCTTTACATACCGTTTGGTCGCATCGTCCATCAGGAGTGTGGCAAAGTACATGGCAAGTCCGGCTTCATCAATAGTTGACGGATAATAGCAGAAGGCCATTTCCAGAAAGTTCAGCAGCTTCTCTACAAGGTATCCCCATTCGTTTGGCTCCCACTTTAAAAGCTCCGGGTGATAAAACTCCTTGTTGTCGATCCTGCAGTGCTGTTCTTCTACATATAACGCGATAGCCTCTGCAATGAATTCTGACCACATCCAGTAGCCTTCCTGCTTTGCCCGTTCTGCTGCAAGACCCGGATTATTGAAGCGGTGCAGGTCGTCAGAACGACATTCATTGTGGATGGCATAATAGTGACCCAGTTCATGCCAGAGATAGTGGCAGAAATAATCATCCGCAAGAGGTATCTTTTGCGGATCAGGTATGTATTTTTGCCAGATAAGGATGGCATCCCCAAGATCCCCATGGATCATCTCCATGATGGACGTGTAATGATCCTCGTCAATATCCGTCTGGCGGGAACGTAATTTTGCAACGAGCATTTTCCGGGTAGGGAATACGGTCTTGTCACTGACGATATGGATTTCCGGGATAGGTATTGTGTCCATGCCGGGAAAAGGCGGCATAAATCTTTGGAAGATTGCCAGTGCTTCCGGTATCCATGCTTTTATCTGTTTCTGCGTAACCATGGCAGTGCTCCTTTATGTGAAGGTGATCGGTGTTTGGTCAGGATTGATTTTCATCCACTTCTTTTACACCGAAATATATGATAGTGTTTTCCGTCTTGCTGTAGTCATATACGACGCCGTGCATTTCATAGTCGAAATCCATGTCGCTCATGTATTTTAATACATGCGGCTGGTCGGGGGGATAGCAGTCGCAGGTACACCGGGAAAATTCTTCCATACCGGAAAGCTCGTCAATGACGGCACGGATAAGGCTGTCGGCAGCGTTGTAGATATTGGAACCGTATTCAATGGCAGCCAGTTCCGGGCGGACAGGATAAGAGATGCCAGCTTTTAGGTGCGGGTCGCAGCATTTTTCCTTACGGGTGCCGCTGTGTATATCATCATCGTCAAATTCAAGGACATCTGGGAAACGGTAGATTATGTATTTCATGCGGGTACTTCCTTTCAGTTTCTATTTTTACTAAGAAGTATACCACGGCGGCAGTAAAATGAATAGCCGTTTTGTGTATCATAAAACGGGGCAGGATGGCTGCCAGCGGGAGACACAGAAAATTGATTCCCGCCCGAAAAAACATAATGTGAAATATAATTCAATAAAAATACTAAAATTCAAGAACAAAGAATGATTGAAAATATTTGAATTCAAATACAAAAAATATATTGACTTATAATTCAAAATATGATATAAGTAATTCAAATAAAAGGAGGATAGTTCAATGGAAGAATTCGATATTCAGAGATTGATGGACAATATAAACAGCATTATTCAGCAGAAAAATATAAAGATTGGAGAGATGGAAAGTGATATCGGAGTATCTCCCGGATATATCTCGCGCCTGACCAAAAAAGGGAATGGAGCCGCGACATCGGCAGATTTAATATGGAAGGTAGCAAAATATCTGGGAGTCAGCGTGGACTTCCTTATGGATGGCAACGCAGCAAAAACGGCAGATAATCTCCGGTATATGCAGGGGTTTATCAATAAGCTGATGGTCCGTACTGAATCAGCGGAACTTTGCTGGGAACCGATTACCACGAAATATGTGAACCAGATTATGGCCGGAGGAGACGGTGAATTGTTCATAGTAAAGGAGTGTGGAAAGACAGAACATGTGGACAATGGGAACGATCTCCCGATTATTGAAGAGAATACGTTTAGTGAGGACAACTACACATACCGGCGCGTGAAAAAAAATAGAATCTGGTCTTCGGCAGCCCCGCTGGAGTATGTATGGCTGGATGGACCGGGATTTGTCGCAAAATTGAATGAGGAAACAGAACTTTATATTTTCTCCATGGGCATTAGTTTTGGTACCGATCATGGAAATATCGAAGATACATTTTATGACGTGTATATGAGAAAATATGTAGTGGATGATTCCCCGGATGTATTATGCGGAAACATGGGTGAGCCCATTTTTTACTGGAAACTGATACCTCTCTGTAATACATTTAATAACGCATCTTCCATCAGAGAGGATATCATTGGTCTGTATAACAGTGCAAGCAATCATGCCTATGATATAAAGCTGGATGCCGATGCAAAGAGTTTTATAGATGAATTCATGGGCTTAATTTAAGGAGGGCATCGGATGAATTACAAGAGCAACATGGCAAAGTCGCCAAATGGTGCGACCCTTGGGGAGCGGATCACGATAAGGGGCGGCTATGGGCTCCATTACAAAGCAGGGAAAAAGCAGGATGACCTTACCGTGGAACAATTAGTAGAATGCGTTTCTGGAAGAAAAGTGAAAGAAATCATATATTTCCCACAGTCAGAGAGTTCTTTGAAATAGGACCAGGATGGCAACGCAGGATAAGGAACTGCAAAGAAAGCGAAAGATATGGACTGCACGAGTTTTGTCAATTATGAGCACGGCCGGAGCAGGATGGACGCGGGACTTATTGGCCTTATGGAATCCATCTGCCCTGGCCGTTTTTGCTGTTATAAGTATGCGTAAGATGGTATCTGATGTAGCAGCGAATTAATATCGGCGGCATTTGATAGAGGAATGTAATATCAATAAAGCATCACGGGGGCAGAAAAATAGACAAAAAATACCAGAAATCAGATAAATTGTAGAATGAAATTCGACAAGAGATAGAAAAATCTCTTGCCGGATTTCTTTTTTTATTTACGGCGAGAAAAAGAAAGCGTGCAAGAGTGAAAAACAAGCTCTTGCACGCTTATTTTATTTTCGGAAAGGATGTGAACATAGTGGCAAGAAAAAAGACAAAGAGACTCCGGTATGAGGACAGAGTGATTATTGAGAGAATGAGCAAGGCTGGAAAAAAAGTGGCTGATATAGCCAATGAGATCGGCGTTCATAGAGATACGATCTATAAAGAATTTACACGATGCGGAGCCACTAAAGAAACGTATAGTGCAGAAAAAGCACAGAGAGAAATCTAATTGCGCGGGCGCAAAAAGGAGAAAAGATGAACAGAAAACAGAGACGAAAGATGCGGAGAATCGCTGGAAAAATCAGAGGATGGATTTTGACGGCCATGGCAATCATGGCGGCATACCTAGTATTGTGCGGAGTCGGGATCACGGAGATGTCAGAATGGGGACCGGACTGGTATCCGGTGCAGGTCTGCATGGTTGTGATCGGTGGGGGGTGGCTGACAATGTTCATGGCCGCAAACGGAGCTTTTGATGAGATGGATTTATATGATGATGAAGATGAGGAGGATGAGCCATGGGAGGAGTAGGGATTTTCCTGAGTGGAATGGCAGCAGGAGCTTTTCTGGGTGCACTAACAGTGGTAGTGATCGCACTGGTAATGGCAAAACGGAAATAATGAGAAAAAGAAAGAGCGCTTTCTGCATGGGCAGTCCATAGGCCGGTCCGATTCCGGCAGAGCGCAATCCGCGGAAAGGCATCCGCGAATATGCACAGCAAGCCAACAGCTGGCGCATAGGTACCGTGAAAAAATGGCGGTGGTCACTCCAAACCAGAGAGAGTGTGGATGTTCAACAGGTTTTCGTCCTTTTTAATGTGAAAAGGCAAACACGGTATACAAGAGCCGAACAAAGGAGAGCGGTCAACATGATAAGAGCACCGCCGAAAGGATAAATCAATGAGTAGACATGTAATGGGAGAAAATCCTGTGAAGATTATCAGATGGAGCGGACCTGTGACATTTCCATCCGGAGAGGTTGGATATATGATCTGCAGATCCGGAAGTCTGGAAGAATGCCGGGAATATGCCGAACAGGTAGCGAAAGAGTTCGGAGTAACCGTGGAGGCAGTAATTTGAGCAATAAAAAAGCTGACGTTTCGGAGACGCCAGCCGGTTCACAATAAACGTGAATAACCTAGAATCATAGTACCATTGTGGGCCGAAAAAGTCAAGAAAAACGGGGCATGAGCTGACCCCGTTCGGACTTGATAAAGATATTAAAGATAGGACACAGAGACTATGGTTAAGAGAAAAAGATACAGGTTCAGACAGGGAGATGTCATTGATGTAGAGGAGTTCCATGATGGCAGGTATGGAGGTCCTGGAACAGGGAGGGCAAAGAGAGCCAAACCGACAGAGGAACAGATGAGGGCGGTCAATGCTCAGAACAAAGCCAAGAGGTGCAGACAGAGAATGCTGGAGTATTTCCATGAGGGAGACATCTTTGCGACATGGACCTATGAAGTGAGAAACAGGCCACCAGATATGCAGGCGGCATTGAAAGATTTTCAGAAAGCCATGAGATACGTGAGACGTGAGTTCAAAAAGCGAGGATATGAGGTTTTCTGGATAAGAAACATAGAGAGAGGCACAAAGGGAGCCTGGCACATTCATCTGGTCATCAATGAGATTGGAGACACAGCCAGTATCATCACAAAGGCATGGACAAAGGGAGGAACCTGGTCCATTGAAATCAAGAATAGCAAATACTATGACGAGGATTTCACAAAGCTAGCCAACTACATGACCAAGGATGAGCATACCACTGAGGAGAAGAAAGACGGGAAACCGGGAAAACCGAGACTCAGCGAGGCAAGTTATAACACGAGTCGCAATATGCCATTGCCGGAGCCAAAGGTTGACAAGCTCCGAAGATGGAAAGAAGAACCAAAACCCAAAAAAGGATATTACATTGCCAAGATCCATGAGGGTATCAATCCGGTAACGGGGTACAAATACCGGAGATATACCATGATTCGGTTGAAAAGGAGGCGGGAATAAAATGCAGCAGGTAAAAATCTACATAGAGACAGACAGCTCCTCTCCGAAAGCAACAGAGAAACACTATGGATATGTGCTGGAGGTAATGGTCTCCGGCCAGGCAGTAACCCGTGAGGGTTTTGGAAAGATAACAGGGACATATCATCAGACCGTACTGACAGCACTGGCAAAAGCCCTGGACAGGTTCAACCAGTCCTGTGAGGTCTGCATCTGTACAGAGGATGATTTCGTTCTCAATATGCTGGAGCGCAACCTGGCAATATGGGCCGGGAATGAGTTTCTGACAAGTAAGAGGAAACCAGTGGCCAATCAGCAGGAGTGGATGGAGATATGGAGACTGTCAAACAGGCATCTCATACTGACAGAGCCGGGAAAGCATGAATACACCGGCTGGCTGCAGGGAGAAATAGAAAAGCGAAAGAGGGACAATGATGGAACACAAGATCACGATCATGAAATATCAGCTGATGTTTCCCAAAATGACAAAAAAAGCTGTTCGATGAAAAAGAGAGAATATACCAGATCACAGTCATCTGCATCAGACTGGACGAACTCCAGACAAAAGGCGCGGTACTACAGAAAATGGGAAAACCGACAAAGAACGGTACAAAAATGACGTTTGCACCAGTGCAGAGCGCTGGAGAGTATGAGGCAGAGATGCAGAGAATCCTGGAAGATGGAAAAAAGCTGGGCATGAAATTTGGAAAAAAGGAGGAATAGACATGTTTGAGAAGTTTGGAGAACTCAATTCTTTTGGAGAAATCAATGAGCTTGCAGAGAATCTGTTCAATGAGGGAGATACAGAGTCACTGAAAGCCATGGCAAAGGAGAACGGAATCCAGAGTGATTTCGTGGATATGTATCTGCAGGGAGAAATTCCGGTACTGTGCGATCAGCTGACAGCGGCACTGGGAAAGATTGACGTTGAGGTGGCAGAACTGAAACCGAAAGAAATCATGGAGGACTGGGTGGAGTACCTGAGAGGCCAGTGCATGGAAAATGAGTTGCTGGCATTCAATGTCAGGAAAAAAGGAAAGTCACTGAAAGGCTGCATAGCAGCGCTTTTGATGTGGTCGTTCAAGAATCAGCAGACCGTGGACAAGGATATCATCAAGGCAGCAGGCGTATCTGCAGGAAAGGTCACACTGGGGATTCCAGGCATGGCCAGAGCAAAGCAGATCATCACGGACTACTACATGGGAAAGTAGGTGGGACGGATGAAAAAGAAAGCGATTGAAAAAATACCGTATTTCGGGTTAAAGAAAACCAGCAGAAAGAAAGATGTCAAATACATTGGTGTCACGGCGGTCGAGATTGTTGGACACGAAAAGCATCTTTTCCTGGAGGTATACAGGAACAAAAAAGAATCAAAAGAAATACCGATGGTGCGGATCGTGCTCACAAAAAAGGATTTCGGCACATATTGGCCGGAAAAGGAAGAATGGACGAGGCAGAAAATAAAGCCGGACAGCTGTTATGGCCGAGTGATATGGGGAGAAGAACATCCCACATGGGAGCAGGAGAAAAAAGAAAATATACTCCAGAGCACAGAGGATCTGGAAAGGATAAAGAAGTTCTGCAAAGCCAACGTATACAACGAGGAGCACTGGTGGGAATACATATACAAACATGAGGACGATATTGTAACAACGGCAAGACGGAACAGAGAACACAAGGTGTATATGCGCCGCCAGGAGGCACTGGCAGATAGAATGGCGCACACCAAAGAACTGCCGGAGAAAGAGATCCTGGACAGAGCTGACAGATTGTATTTTCACAATCAGCATTATCTGTATTACAAAAAGCATGGTTGCTGGGCACATATAGCCTGCAGCAAGTGCGGAGGAGTTACAGATGCGAGATGGAAAAGCGGAATTTCCTACGAAAGCCAGTTCCAGAGATGGACGGAAGAACCGAGAGAGGGGCACTATGGCACCTGTCCAATGTGCGGAGCGCGTGGAGAGTACAAGTGCCAGGGAAAAGTGAAAGGCACTCATGACAAATATATCTATCTATTCCTGGGACAGAAGTACAAAGAAAACGGAATGGTCATGCGTTATGTGGAAGTTGGGAAAAAGTGGACACTAGGATTCATTTGTGGGGATAAAGGTCCGGAGATGTACAACGCAAGTGAAGAACTCTCCGGAGTGGAGATTGCGAGAGCATATTTTGAGCCAGGGAAAAAAGTCCAGATAGACTATCACAAACATGATCCGTACATGGGGAAAGATTTCTGGGATGACTGCAATTTGTATGGAATGGCAAATATCCCTATCAGTGCCGGTCTGATCATGTCAGAGACATACGAAGAAATGAAAGGGACAATATTCCAGTACAGTGCATTACAGGAATATGCAAAGAACGTCAGGGAGGTCAATCCGATTAACTACCTGGAGCGTTACAGTCAGACGCCACAGATTGAGGTTCTGGTAAAAATGGGACTGACCGATGTGGTAGAAAAACTGGTCAAATGTTACTACGGCATTGTTGCTGATGAGAATGCAAGACGGCCGGATCAGTTCCTGGGAATCCGAAAGGAAAGAGTAAAGCAGCTCATCAGAAAGAAAGGAGACACACACCTACTGGGAGTCATGCAGATGGAGAAACGCCAGGGACAGAACTGGACGGATGAACAGGTGGAGCATCTGGCAGAAACGGATTTGAGTGGAACACAGGTGGAAACGGCCACCAGATACATGACATTGCAAAAATTACTCAACCGTATAGAGAAATACGCTGGCTGTAAGTATGGGACAGAGTGCAGCAGTGCTTTAGCCAGAATCAGACACACGGCCACAACCTATGCAGACTATCTGAGCATGAGAATAAACCTGGGATACGACCTCAACAACACGGTATATCAACAGCCACAGGACTTAGAGGCGGAACATAACAAAATGGTCATGGAAACCAACAAAGAAGAAATGGACAAACACCTCAAAGAGGTGGCAGAGCGTTATCCAGAGATTCGGCGCGTTTACAGAGGACTCAGAAATAAATATCTCTACGAAGATGATAAATATATCATCAGACCAGCCAGATCAGCAGAGGAAATTGTCATGGAGGGGCGCCTGCTCCATCATTGCGTGGGAGGAAATATGTACCTGGGCAGACATAACAAAGGAGAGACATATATTTTGATGCTGAGATTCAAAGCAGAGCCGGACATTCCGTACATCACGGTTGAGATAGACGCAAAAAATCCAAGGATATTGCAGTGGTACGGGGACAAGGACAAAAAACCAGATGAAAAGAATATGCAGTCATGGCTGAACAACTGGCTGATGAAACTGAAAACAGGAACGCTGACGGAAACAATCCAGACGGCGGCCATAGCGTAAGGAGGTAAAGATGGAATATGTGCAGATGACCCTGGATGACTGGGTACAGATGAAACAGAAATTGAAACAGGAACTCCTGGGAGTGAAACAGAGTTTTGTCCGGATCGGATACGCTCTGAGACAGATTGACGATCAGAAGCTCTACGAACAGGACGGATACAAAAGCATAGCGGAATTTGCTCAGGCCGAGTATGGCCTGGGACCGTCTATCACAAGCAGGTTTATGAGCATCAACCGGGAGTATTCTATTGACGGATATTCCGAACAGCTCAGGCCGGAATATGCAGAACTGGGCAGGAGCCAGTTGGAGGAGATGCTGAAACTGCCAGACGCTGACAGACAGATGATTCAACCGGAAACGTCCAGAGAGGATATCAGAGAGCTGAAAAGGTTTAACAAAACCGAACCGGCAGCAGGCGTGGCTGATGATATCAGTCAGCTGGTCGAAAAGTTCTATCAGGAAAATGAACTCATACTCAATGCAGTATATGGCGAGGAGTTTGATGAGCAGACAATCAACAGATTCATTGAAATAGTAAATCCGGCCGGAAACCGTTCATACAAAAAAGGACTGTATTTCATGATGATGTATGAAAACCGTGTCACATTTAAGAAATTCGGAGATACGCCAAAGGATATGACCTGGTGGGAGTTCTATCAGCTGACAAGGGAGATTTTCGATGATACGGCAGCAGGGACTAAGACCTGGCAGAACCATTTTGGAGGAGCGGATGATGAAGAAAGCACAGTACAGGATACGGCCGATGAGCCAGGAAGAGAAGAAAATGCAACAAAAGCTCCTAAGCCAGAGGATGACGGTGGAGCAGTTGGAGAAACTGGCGCTGATGATGTCCAGGAGATTGAGAAAGGAGGCATGGAAGATCATGGAGCAGCTGATGAAGCAGGAACAGGACAAGAGGAAGATGACACCGATGGAGAAGAAAGCGGCCAAGCAGATTGTGAAGAACCTGCAGAGAGGACCGATGAACAGACAGGAGCGCAGAGCCAGAGAGAGGAAATTGCGCCCGCGCAAAAATCCACGGAAACACTAGAAAAAGAGGAGGTTGAGGATGATGAAATCGGAGAAAATAAAAGCTCAGACGCAGAAAATCAAACAGCAGAATCTGAACCGGAAACGGCCGAGAGAGAGCAGACAGAAGAAACAGAAGTCATAGAGGCGGTATATGGTACCAGAAAAGAGTACATGGACAGGCTGTCAGAGCAGGGAATGGCGGAATATATGGCTGATGAATACAAGAGCCACCGGTTGCTAGTGACAGATCTGGAAAATATATGGAATTTGTGCAAATGGCTCAGTGAAAAGGTTGACCGGTTCGGAAAGCCGATGGAGGACGCAAGATGATAAAGATGACAAGAGTTTACGGAGATATGTATGTGCCAAGAGAGTATTGCACGTTTACAAATCCGGTAACGAGTGGAGGAACTGAGGAAGTTGACTATGTAGATATGCCATGCGAGAACGGATGTGAAAAAGAGTGTGAGAATTGTACATTGCAGAAAATCATGAATGAGTATGCGAGGCTAACAAGGCAGGATATAGACGAGAAGAAACGACATTGTGAAGAATGTGAAAACTATAAAGAAATCAGAAAAGGGCCGAGAGGAGGGAAGAAAGGAATATGCAGGATACTCAGACCATCGGAAGTGAGAAACGGACGAGCGAGAACCTGCAAAAGATTCCGAGAACAAAATGAACAAACGACAGGCAAAGAAACAGTATAAAAAGATCCACGGTCACAATCCCCCAAAAACAGCGGTAGCAGTGTACACGCCAGAGGAAATAGAGGCAATGAAGATATACAACAACCTCACACCAGAGGATATTGAAAGAATAGCGAACAATCTGAGAAGTGCAGCCGCAGAAATGTTCAAAGCACTCCAAAGAGTTGCGGAGAGCATGGCCAGAGTGTTTGAAGATATGGGAAAGAAATACAGCAGACCAGTCATAGAGACAGAGGAGCCGCCGGTGGTAGTGGCCAGAACCCTGTCAGAAAGGAGAAAGAAGTGCAGGAGAAAAGGGTGGAGAGTATCAGAGAGGTAGATTTCTCTGGTCTGAAAGTCCCATTTGTAGCGGTATACGGTCATCCGGACGATTTCCAGGACAAATACGTGGCCAGAATCTACGAACTGGACAGAGCAACAGACACAATCATGGTCAAAGAAACACTGGAAGAAATAGAAACAGATATCAAAGAGCATACGGCCATGACATTCATTCCAAGAGGGACGGCGGACGTGCCGTCTCTGGTGGGCGTTTGGATGTAGGAGGGCAGCAGCATGAGAAGCACAAAGGAATATAGGGCAATCCGGGAAGAAATCTATAGATTCATCGGTGCATACATAACAAAGCACGTATATGCGCCAAGCAACAAAGAGATAGCAGAGGCTGTGGGAATATCCGGAACAACAGTGCACAGACACCTCATTGACATGATTGATGAGGGCATTCTGGAGACCGATGCAGAACCGGGAACACAGAGAGCAATCCGGATCAGAAACACACAGGTAGTGAAAAGGAGAAAAAAGAGTGAATAAGGTCATTTTGATGGGACGTCTCACACGAGATCCAGAGGTGCGATACTCAGCAGGAGACAATTCCACAGCAGTTGCCAGGTACACACTGGCAGTCAACAGGAGATTCAAGAGAGACAATGAACCGACAGCGGATTTTGTTCCGTGTGTGGCGTTCGGTAAGGCGGCGGAGTTTGCAGAGAAATGGTTTCGCCAGGGAATGCAGGTGGCAATTTCTGGAAGAATCCAGACAGGGAGCTACACCAACAGAGAGGGCAGAAAGATCTATACCACTGAGGTAGTCCTGGAGGAGCAGGAGTTCGCAGAAAGCAAAAGAGACGGAAATGCACCGGTTCCACAACCTGCAGATGCTGGAGATGGATTCATGAACATTCCGGACGGCATTGAGGACAATATTCCATTCAACTAGGAGGACAAGATGCTGATATTACCAATAAAACGAAAATGGTTTGACATGATTCTCTCCGGAGAGAAGAAAGAGGAGTACAGAGATATCAAGCCATATTATGACACAAGGCTCCTGGACGCATTCGGAATGATCTGGGTGGGAGATGAACTGATCCGCGCTCCGATGCCGGAACTGCAGAAAAACAGAGTGCAACTGGTGGCATTCCGGAACGGATACGGGAAAGATGTACCGACAATATGGACAGAGTGCTCACTATCGGCCGGATATGGCCGGGAAGAATGGGGAGCAGAACCAGGAAAGAAATATTATATTTTAACGATTGAGAACATAGGAGGCATGAAGCTATGAGAAACATAATCAACATGATAATCAAAATTGCAATCATCTGGGGAGCAGCATGGATGTTCCCGGAGTATGTAAAGATACAGGATACAAGGACAATGGTTCTGGTAGTGGCAACGCTCCTTATAGCGTCAATCGTTCTGACAGTGATAATGATGGGAGTCTTGATTCTGGCGGCACTGCCAGGAAACGGGGTGGGAATAGGAATAGCCATGCTGATAACGATCATCATGGCATTAGCATCCGGAATAATACAGCTGATGGCAGCAGTGCATTTTGTTCCTGGATTTGAGATACACGGAAAACTCACATACATCATTCTGGCGTTACTGATGGCCGTATTTTCGATTGAGGAGAAAAAGGAGGCATAACAATGTTTTTATCAACGAGCGTATTAAACAATTTGATGAAAAAGGCATACAAGACCGGCCTGGTGGTAGCCAGGACGCAAGATGCACAAGGAAATGATTGGCTGTATCTGGCCGGATCATACTGGGAGGTAAGTGTCAACAAGGATTTCATTCCAAAAAAAACACTGGGAGACATCATCACACTGATCGGAGAGCTGCCAAAACCGGGAGAACGGTTCAAGGCAACGAAAGAGGGAAACCAGATCGAGATTGAGATGCCGATGGCAATAAACGAGGAGGGATTCGGAACGGATACTCTGACCATCACTGACGTGATCCTGATTGGAACACAGGGAACCGCTCAGAGGCTCCTGCAGGACGAACTGACCGGCCGGATCTATCCGATCAACAACGTATTCATTTCAATCATCAACAACGCCATGATTGAGAATGAGAGAGGAGAATATTCAGTCACAGAACCATTTTTCAATCCAATCAGAGGAATCCTGTGGAAAAACAACGTCTGCAAGTTGAGAGCACATTTCCGGACAGATGACAAGAACATCAAGGTTTTGAAAAGTCTCAAAGGTGTAGATATCACGCCGGAGGTGCCAGAAGAATGATGTATCCAAAACCACAGCGAAAGAAAAAACGGAAAAAGCATAAAGCCAGTATCCTGCACTGCAAGGATGGCACTTGCTATCTCTGCATGAAGTTAAAAGGGGACTATCGGAGATATCCGGTAGTCCATGAACATCACATCTATGATGGCCCTAACCGCCAGAACTCTGAGGCGGAGGGCTTAAAGGTGTATTTATGTCTGGACCATCATATCATGGGGCCAGAGGCAGTACATAACAATCACAAGAATATGCGGATACTGCACAGAGACGGACAGAGAGCATATGAGAGAACGCACAGCAGAGCAGAGTTCATGAGTCTGATCGGCAGGAACTATCTGGACGAAGAAAAACAGGAAGAACCGAAAAAGGACACAAAAGACGGGTTTATGTTCCTGGAACCGGACTGTATTGGCTGTTTTGGTGCATCAGAGAATCAATGCGAGCGTTGCGAGGAGAAAAGACATGATAAAAAGACTGAGACACTGGCTGATTGAGGCCAGAAAGAAGAAATGCCACCATTGCTGCCTGTGGTGCGAATGGTGGCACATATGCGAGGAGGACAAATGATGGAGGATATGATTGCAATAGAGCTGGCCGTTATTATAGTGGCCATGTTCGCGATCGCAGTCGGATTCGATTGCATAAAAGACGGAATGTGCGATATAGGAGCAGTGATTCATGACATCATCACGGCTCCTGTCCGACATTACAGACAGAAAAAGCTCATGGAACAGATGGAACGGGAATGGGAGAATTACCTGGAGGAGAACAGGGCAAAAATGGTCAGGAATTTGATGAAAGAGCAGCAGAGACATTTTTCCACGAGTATCGGAGAAAAGCACACTGTAGAGGAGTGGGGAAAGGCTCTGGAAGAATTTGCGGAGTATCAATGCCAGCAAGATAAGGAGGAAAGAACATGGCAGGATCATATCATGGACAGGTTCATGAGGAGAATCTGAAAAGACTGGAGGAGTTTCATCAGGTATCAAAGAAAAACAGATACAGAAAGTGCCTGGTCACTTGCTCTGAAAAGAATCCAAAGGGCAGGACGAGAAAAGTACAGAGAAAGGCACTGTTTCATAAATGGGATGAAATCAAACAGGTTATAGATGCGTCTCCGATGATCGGAGGACACCCAGGAGGCCAGATAGCGTACACATTGGGAATTGTGGAATTTATGGACGGAACCGTGGGACAGGTATCTCCGGGATATATAAAATTTCTGGATACTGAGGACTTTGCGGGAGATTGTAACGAGTAGGGAGGAATAAAGATGCCAAACGTGCGACCACTGAACAAAAAGAAATATGGGATAAGCAAATACGCATTCGGAACGGCATACTCATATTGTCTGCAATATCCGGAATGGAGAGAGGAGCTGGGCAGCAGGACATCAACCGTCAAGAGTCCTCAGATAACCGGAATGCCAGGGGCGCACAGTGGCAGTGATGCAACAGCCAACCTGGCAGAGCGCAGAGTAGAGTTGCGTGAGAAGATGCAGAAAGTCGAGGATACAGTCAGGGAGGCGGTAGGGGACAATAAGAGTCTATATGAGTATCTGCTGGAATATGTGACAACGGAGGGAGCAACGTTTCACTGGATGAAGCAGAAAGGAATACCATGTGAGAGGACATATTTCTATGAGGTCAGAAGATATTTCTATTACCTCATGGCAAAGCGGATCTGAAAGTGCGGTACTCACAGGACAACTTTTATGTTATATTGATAAGGTCCAAAAGATGAGAACCAAGATTCTCAGACATTATCCCTCACAAAGGCTCCGGAAAACCCGGAGCTTTTTTCGTTGGAGGAGACATGACACAAGAACAGATTGATTATGTGAAAAAGTGCATCAGAGAGGACATTCACAGATTCTACGTGTGGGGACCGTGGAAGAAAGTACGCAGAGAGGTTCTGCAGATGGATCATGGAGAGTGCCAGAGATGCAAGGCAAAGAAGATATACACGAAAGCTACGACAGTGCATCATGTGAACTATGTCAAGAAACATCCGGACATGGCTCTGGAGATATGGTATGAGTGGCATGGTGTACGAAAAAGGAACCTGGTCAGTCTGTGCCACGACTGCCATGAGGCAGTGCATGGATACAGGAAACCAGAGAAGAAAGAAACTCTGACAGAGGAAAGGTGGGATTGATATGGCAAGGACAAGCGATACAGCAGATTATATGGTTACGCAATGCCAGGCGTGCGGAATGCTGAATGTGATACCGAGAGAGTATCCAGACGGTCGAGTGTGTGCGGATTGTTCCGGAGGACCATTGATGCCGATGGGATACGCAATACTGCAGGAGAGACCAACAAACAGAATCACGGTGCAGGTAGATGTGGAACGTGACCAGTTAGACAGATTGATTGAGGATGTGGCAGCAGTCAATGATACTGTGGACGGAATCATTCAGAAGATAGGAAAAATAAAAGAGGGATAACATGAAGCAGGAACAGATTATCAAATGCGGAGGACAAAAGATAAAGGTATTCAACTGTGATCCGGAAAAGAATACGCAATGTGACAAAGAGTTCTGTATGCATAATATAAATGCAATAGACGGGCTGTGCAATCACACAACGAATCCGGATTTTGCTCTGGAAATTGGACAGAAAGCACAGAAAAAAGCGTATACCCCCGGTCGAAAAAATTAGCGTTTTAATTTCGACCACGGAGACCGGTGGGTGGCCTCGACAACGCCGAGAAAGTTCGCACATGATAAAAAAATAAAAAATAGGGGGTGGGAATATGGCGCAAAAAAAATCGGATATATTAGAAAGTTTAATTTCTCAGCTTGAGAAAAAACAGGCTGATATTTCATGTTTTTTGGACCTCATAGATGACTATATGGCCCTCTACGATATCAAGAAAAAGCTAAAAACAGACATAAAAAAGAGAGGAGTATCCTATGAGGCACAATCTGCATCCGGCAAGGCCACCATCATAAAACAAAATCAATCCGTCAAAGATCTGGTGGCCGTAAATAAGCAAATGCTTATGATATTGGACAAGCTGGGTCTGACCACGGAGAAAACCATAAGGGATGACGATGATGACAAACTGTGATCCACGAATAGAAGCCTACATGGAGGCAGTGGAGACAGGAAAAGTGGAGGCGTCCAAAGATGTCAAGGCACTGATGAAACATGTCAGAAAGTGTTTTGAGACGGAGGATATCTATGTGGACCAGCAGCAGCTGACGGACTACCTGGGACTGGCACGATATTTCCCGTATGATGAGGTTTTTCCGTGGCAGCAGTTCGTGATTGGACTGCATGACTGCACGTACTGGCGGGAGAATGGACGACCAAGGTGGCCGGATCTGCTCTGCCTGATTGGGCGAGGTGCGGGAAAAGACGGAACAATAGCGCTGGAATCAACGGCACTGGCATCCGAATACAACGGAATCAGAGAATATGACGTTGATATCTGTGCGAACAATGAGGACCAGGCTCTCCGGCCGGTACAGGATATCGTTGGAGCATTCGAGCAGCCTAAGTGGCTCAAAAAGCTCCAGCGATTTTTTAAGTGGACAAGGGAGAAAGTGGTCT
The DNA here is from genome assembly GCF_025567385.1 of Dorea acetigenes. Taxonomy (NCBI): domain Bacteria; kingdom Bacillati; phylum Bacillota; class Clostridia; order Lachnospirales; family Lachnospiraceae; genus Dorea; species Dorea acetigenes. The sequence goes on along the minus strand of NZ_JAOQJU010000010.1, from coordinate 76,956 downwards.
GCAAGAGCACAAGGTCAACAATAAAGGGACATACAAACAATCCGGGCGGAAAAGATGGTCTCCGCTCCGGAATGGTAGTGCTCAATGAGATTCATCAGTATCAAGACTATAAGAATATCAATGTATTTACGACCGGCCTGGGAAAGAAGAAACACCCACGCCGGTCATATTACACTACCCAGGGAGATGTCAGGGAGGGACCGCTGGATGACCTGCTGGAGACAGCAGAGGGAATCCTGTTCGGAGGAGAACCAGACAACGGCCTACTACCGTTTATCTGCCGGTTGGACAGCAAGGCAGAGGTACACGATGAGAAGAACTGGGAAAAGGCTAACCCATCATTGAGATACCTGCCGGATCTCATGGAGGAGATCCGGAAAGAATACAGAGACTGGTTGAAACGGCCTGAGAAGTTCACGGCATTCATGACCAAGAGAATGAACCTCCCAGACGGTTCCAGCGAGATCAAAGTGTGTGCTTATGAAAGAATCAAAGCCACTAACAGACCTGTACCGGTAGATGATCTGGTGGGAAGAATGTGCACCTGTGGCATCGACTTCTCAAAAGTCACTGATATGATTTCCGTCAATCTCCATTTCAGAGACGTGGATACCAGGTATGATCTAAACCATTCCTGGCTCTGCCTGCAGTCAAAAGACTTGCCAAGAATAAAGGCACCATGGAAAGAATGGGCGGATCAGGGACATATCACACTGGTTGATGATGTGGAAATCCACCCGGAGCTGATCGTGGACTATATTGCAGCTCAGATGGAATACTATTCGATCAAGAAAATGGCAATAGATGATTTCCGTTATGCTCTGGTGGCAAAGTATCTGCAGAACATTGGTTTTGATGCAAAAGTGTACAAAAACCTAAAACTGGTAAGACCGTCAGACATCATGAAAGTTGCGCCGGTTATAGACAGCTGTTTTGCAAATGACTATTTCGTGTGGGGGGATAACCCGGTGTTGCGTTGGGCAACAAATAACACAAAGATGGTCAGATACGGCCGGAAACCGGGAAAGGAAGATGATGCCGATATTGGAAACTTTGTATATGCAAAGATTGAGGCAAAGTCAAGAAAGACAGACCCATTTATGGCATTGGCCGCATCTATGACGGTAGAGGATGACCTGCCGTATGCTCAGAGCGTAAGCGCGCCGGATCTGGGCGTATTCACATATTAGCGCAGAAAGGAGGAAACTGACATGGGATTAAGTCTCAGAAAGCTATTCAAGGCAAGAGAAAAACCGGGAGAAGATGTGCAGCGGGTATCATCTGTGGAAATTGCAGATCAGCAGGTCCGTGATGCAGTAACAGAAATCTGTCTGAGAGAGCTGGCGTTCTGGACTTGTGTAGGAAAGATTGCCAACGCTCTGACAAAATGTGAATTTCGCACGTTTTACGAGGGAGAGGAACTGTTCAAAGATGAATATTATCTCTGGAACTACGAACCGAACCGCAATCAGAACAAAGCGGAATTTCTATCAAAGGCCATGGAGCAGTTATTCCGGAACAATGAGCTTTTGATAGTAGAGAGCTATGACGGACAGCTCCTGGTGGCTGATGATTTTTCCGTGACGAAAAATGCACTGTATGGAGACACTTATACCAATGTGCAGGTGGATGATTACACATTTTCGCGGTCATTCCGAAGTTCAGACGTGCTTCACTGGACACTCAACAACAAGAACGTAAACCGGATCATACAGAACCTGTATGACTCATACAGCAAGCTGATTGATTATTCTGCAAAATCGTATCTCAAAAGCAGAGGCAGCAGAGGAACCCTGAACATTTCGGCAATGGCTCAGAGTGATAAATTGTTCAATGAGAAACTGGAAAAGCTCATGAATGAGTATTTTAAGTCATTCTTTGAAAGCCCAAACGCTGTCCTGCCACTGTTTGAGGGATATTCATACACAGACATTGGCTCAAAGACTTACAGCGAGGGAACCAGCAGGGATATCAAAAGCCAGTATGATGATATTTTTGATTTCACGGCCAGAGGATTCTCCATGCCGCCTACACTGGCCAAGGGAGACGTGCAGGACACAGAGAAAGCAGTGGACGAGATGCTGACGTTTTGTCTGGACCCGCTTGCACAGATGCTTATGCAGGAGATTAACCGCAAGAGGATTGGAAAAAACGGGATACAGAAAGGGACAAAGCTGCAGATCGACACCATGAGAGTCAAACATATTGATATGTTCGACATTGCAACATCAGCAGACAAGCTCATCAGCTCCGGAATCTATACAGTGAATATGATTCTGAGAGCACTGGGAGAGATTCCGATAGATGAGGACTGGGCAGACCAGCATTTCATCACGAAAAACTACTCAACTATCCAGGAAATCCTGGAAGAACAGCAGAAAGGAGGTGGGAAGAATGCCAAGACAGGATAAAGTATTTGTATGTTTTCAGAAAGCAGAGGACGATACTCACAAATTATACATCTATGACGATGTGACAGCATACGGCACATTTAACTGGAGCACATGGAGCTATGAGGAATCGGAGACATCTGCAAAGTATTTCCAGGAGCAGCTTGCAGCCATTCCTGATACAGCAACCATTGAGCTGCATATCAACTCAAACGGAGGATCTGTCAAAGAGGGCGTGGCGATCTATAGCCAGCTGAAACAGAAGAACTGCAAAAAGGTTGGATATGTGGATGGAGTTGCCTACAGCGTAGCGTTCCTGATCCTGCAGGCGTGTGATGAGCGCGTCATGGGACTGGGAACATCTGCATTGATTCACAATATGTGGATGAGTGTGGATGGAAATGCCAAAGAACTCAGAAAAGCAGCAGATGATCTGGATACGCTCATGGAGTCAAACAGACAAATTTTTCTGGAAAAATCAAACCTGGAAGAACAGCAGCTCATTGACATGATGGAGGCAGAAACATTCCTAACACCGGAGAAAGCTCTGGAATACGGCCTCATTGACAGGGTAGACAGCTACCAGGCTGATGATAAGGATGTACAGCAGAGATTGATGAGCCGCGTGCAGCAGCTGTCCGGTGTGATTGCACAGCAGAAATCATTCCGGGAACAGTTGGAGTCTATGCGGCAGCAGGGAGGAGAACCAAAACCTCCGGTACCGACTCCAAAACCAGAGCCGGAAGAAAAGAAACTCACAAACCAGTTAGCAAAATTATTCCAAAATATGTAAAGGAGAACTGATATGAAGAATAAAGACGTATTAGCAATGGAAAAGGCCAAGATTGTTGAAAAAATGAATCAGGCCATCAAAGATGACGATACAAAAGCATTCAGTGAGGCGTTCACTGAGCTGTGCCAGAAGATTGAGGACAATGTTCTGGAGCAGGCCAAAGAGATGCTGGTGGAGCAGGATGCAACAATCCTGGCACAGAGAGGTGTACGCCAGCTGACCTCTAAGGAAAAACAGTATTATGAGAAAATCATTGAGGCTATGAGATCCACAGATCCGAAACAGGCGCTCAATGACGTTGAGGTGGTTATGCCGGAAACAATCATTGATTCTGTCTTTGATGAACTCCAGACAAACCACCCGCTCCTGTCCAAGCTGAACGCAACCACAGTGACAGGTCTGACAAGAATGATGATGAATACAAACGGCGAGCAGAAAGCAGCATGGGGCAAGCTGACAGCCAAGATCATCGAGGAGCTGACCTCTGGATTCAAAGAGGTAGATGTAACACAGGAAAAACTGAGCGCATTCCTGCCGGTTTCCAAGGCTATGCTGGATTTAGGACCGACATGGTTGGATACATACGTGCGTCAGGTGCTCTATGAGGCACTGGCAAACGGGCTGGAGTACGGTATTGTACAGGGAACTGGAAAAGATGAGCCGATCGGTATGATGAAACAGGTCGGAGAGGGCGTTGTTGTGACAGGCGGAAAATATCCGGACAAAAACGCTATCAAAATGACTGCACTGGACATGACACAGATGGGAAATGTTACAGCAATCATGGCCAGAAACGACAAAGGACAGGCAAGAACTGTCACAAGCCTCATTTTGTTGGTTAATCCGGTGGATTATTTCCGCAGAGTGCTTCCGGCCACAAGGATGCTGACTCCGGATGGAATCTATGCATCTGTGCTCCCGGTGGACGCTGAAATCATTCAGAGTGCAGCTGTTCCGGAGGGAAAGGCAGTATATGGAATGGCAACCAAGTATTTCCTGGGAGTCGGAATGGCAAAAAATGGAAAAATTGAATATTCTGACGAATACAGATTCCTGGAAGATGAGAGGGTATATCTCATCAAGCTGTATGCTCATGGTTTCGCACTGGATAACAATGCTTTCCAGGTTCTGGATATCAAGGATCTCCAGCCGTTACGTTTTAAGGTTGTAAGCGAGACAGAAAAAGCAAAGACAGATGATGCAACACTGGCAGATTTGAAAGTTGGTGCACTGAAACTGTCTCCGACATTTGCAGCAGGAACCACAGAATACACAGCAACCACACAGAATGCGTCCAACACAATCACAGCGGTACCGGCAAGTTCCACAGCGGAAATTGAGATCACGGTGGGAGATGTGAAAGTGACAAATGGAGCAGCAGCAAACTGGTCCGAGGGTTCCAATACTGTGACTGTAAAAGTGACTGACGGAGCACAGACAAAGAGCTACAAAGTAACAGTGACAAAGGAGTAAATGAATTATGGCAGACGATAAAGACAACAAGCTCCTAAACGAGATCAAAAATTATCTGGAGATAACCTGGGATGATTCCCTGGGAGATGAGAAGATGAGGGGCATGGTCAAAAGAGGAATGGCTGCCATAAGCGGAAAAATAGGGGAGTGCAATTTCTATGAGGAAACTCAGGAAAAAGCACTCCTTTTTGATTATGTCATGTATGCCAGAGCGGGGGAGATACCACAGTTCTGGCAGAATTACAGAGATGAGATCATTTCTCTGCAGATAGACAGAAAGGTGGACGGATATGCCGCGGATCAGTAGTAAGCATTTTGAAAATTTTGGAGATGGCCTGCTGACGATCTGTGAAGCGGACGAACGAAGCCTGACCAGAACAAAGCTGGAGCATATACGTTTTGGAAACAGGACGGTAGGTGTAACAAGATACTGGCAGGCACAAACGGCCGGAAACCAGGTGGATAAGCTCCTGGCAGTTCCATTGGAGGTACTGGATGCGGAGCAGATCGAGGTCAATGATGTGATTATTCTGGAAAACGAGACGGACTGGTTATGGGACAATATGACATTTGATGAGTCAGAGATGAAAGACCGGGCCGGACATTATCAGATTAAGCAGGTACAGCCGAAGTACGACACGAAACCACCAGCGCTGTATCTGTCGCTGGAAAAACTGGTGCACCCATTCAAAGACGGGAGGGATTCTGGTGGCGGTTAAAATTGGAGATCTGACCAAGGCTGTCATGAAAGAGCTGGACAATTATGGCGTTGCGGTTGGCCTGGAGGTTGAAAAAGTATCCAAGGAAGTTGCCGCGGATACGGCCAAAATGCTGAATAAAACATCTCCTAAGCTGACAGGAGACTATGCAGCGTCATGGACTTACGGGACAGGAGAGACCAAACGGACAAAGCATACAATGGTTGTCCATGCGGAAAAACCGGAATACGCTCTGACACACCTCCTGGAAAAAGGACACCAGAAACGGGGCGGTGGAAGAACCAAGGCCATAGTGCATATTGCACCTGCTGAGGAGGCAGCAGTAGATGAGCTGGAAAAGGAGCTGAGGACGAGATTATGACCAAAGATCAAATTGAACAGATACTGGGAGAAATGGGAATCCCGTTCAGATATCATCATTTCACACAGAAAGAGATGCAGGACATCCCGCTCCCTATTGTTGTATGGCTGACACCGGGAACAGATAATTTTTTCGCAGATGGCAAGACATACAAAAAGATAACGAAACTGGATATTGAACTCTACACAGATGACAAAGACTGGGAGCTGGAGAAAAAGTTGGAGGAAATCCTGGACAAACATGACATTGCCTGGGAGCAGACAGCCTCTGGGTGGCTGGAGTCGGAGAAAATGTGGGAGTCGCTATATGAAATGGAGGTATAGAAAATGACTGGAGCAGAGAACAAAGTCAAGTACAACATTAAAAACGTTCATGTGGCCAAGCAGACAGAAAAGACCACAGAGGGAGCTACTACATACACGTATGATACTCCGAAAAGTATTCCTGGAGCGGTCAGCATCAGCATGGACGCACAGGGAGAGATTTCCAAGTTCTACGCAGACGGAATTGCGTACTATGTGACAAGCGCAAACAACGGATATGAGGGAGATCTGGAAATGGCACTCATTCCGAGCTGGTTCCGCGTGGAAATTCTCAATGAAGAACAGGACAAAAATGGCGTCCTTGCGGAAAATGCAGACAAAACAACAAATCCGTTCGCTCTACTGTTTGAGTTTGATGGAGATGTGAAAGCAATCCGCAGATGCTTATATAACTGCACCTGCACAAGACCGTCTATTGCATCCGAGACAAAAGAGGAGACAGTAGACCCTGGAACAGAGACACTGACAATCACAAACAGTCCGAGAAAAGACGGTCTGGTAAAAGTACAGACAGGACCGGACACAGCAGATGGAACATATACAGGTTGGTACAACAAAGTATATGAGCCGGTTGCCGTGACAAGCGAGGCGGCACAGACAGCTGAAATAAAGAAATAGGAGGGATAGATCATGCTGAGAAAAAAGGTGGAAATTGATGGCAGAGAGGTAGAGTTCAAGGCATCCGCAGCGGTGCCGAGAATCTACCGGATGAAATTCCGCAGAGATCTTTTCGTGGATTTGCAGAAAATTGCAAAGTCTGTGAAAAAGAAAGGAAAAAAAGAGGATAAGGAGTCAAGTGAGATTCCGATTGAGGACCTGGAAATGTTTGAAAATATCGCGTATGTCATGGCACAGCACGCGGATCCGGAGAATGTGCCGCCGGACATTATGGACTGGCTGGAGCAGTTCAACACATTCTCTATTTACCAGATCCTGCCTGCCATTCTGGAACTCTGGCATATGAATGAGGAGACAAAAAGTCAGGCAAAAAAAAACTTAGACCGAGTAGCCGGGAGTTAAATACTCCACTGTTCCTCCTGAGATGCTGTCAGGTCGGAATCTCTATCCGGGATCTTGATCTGCTAACGGTCGGAATGGTCATGGATATGTTTACTGAGCAACAGAATGATTCATACAAATATCCGAAGATGGCAACACAGGAGGATTTTGATAAATGGTGAATTCACCATTTATCGAATTATCAGCACCTTATAAAAATCAGCACCTTTTGTCTTGATGAAACCATTCGTCTGGATTATCATACGAAAAGGTGCTGATTAGTTTTACTGCAACTTTCTCAAACCACAGATTGAAGATAAACTATCAGTGTCGGGATTCCACTTCGGGACAGCGTTGCGGTCACTTTCATCTTCGAGGGTGGCAAGTGCCGCAGCCTCCTGTTCCGTTGTTATATCCAGGTAAATCATGGTTGTTTCAAGCTGCGAATGGCCAAGAAGGAATGAAATCTGAGCGATGTTCATACCATCCTCAAGCCAGTGTGAAGCCTTTGCGTGCCGAAACTGATGCGCATGGAGGTCCAAGGGAACATCTGCACACTTTTCATGACAGGCACTGGCATATTTCTTCATCATCTTCCGGACTGCTGACTGGGACAGCTTTTCCATAGTTCCTTTATTCCTGGAAAAAAACAGGAAAGAATCCGGTTTTGGATTCGAGCCATGAAAAACCTTTATATATAGCCTGATATGCGCCACCGCCTTGGGAAGCAGATAAAGTGTCCGTACTTTATCACCTTTACCGATTATTACGACATAAGGCTTTTCGATATCCAGCTTCAGCTCTTTTATACGGATAGAAAGGATCTCGTCAATCCGCGCCGCTGTCGCATAAAGAATGACCATTAAGGCAAGGTCGCGAATTCCCGTTTTATGTGTGGTATCGGGTTCGGCAAGAATTACCTTTATTGCCTCACGGCTAAGTCCAGATACTTTTTTCTTGGTTTTTTTGCGGAGAGGAACCTTCGATACCTCATCAAGAAGATACAGATATTTCGGATTCCTTGACGAAAGATATTTTATAAACTTCCGGAAAGAGGAAAGCCTCGTGTTGCATGACTGCGGGCTGCAGCCTCGCTCATTCGAAAGCCATTCCATCCAGCCTTCAACCTTTGTCTCTTCAAAGCACTGCGGACTGAAGTTTGCCGGTTTTATACCGCATTCGTTTTCAAGATACCCGATATATAGGGTTATGGCCGTCTCATAAGAATGCAGTGTGTGCTCGCTGTTGGTAAGGTGCATTGGCGCATAATCCGTAAGGAATTCCGATATGGCACGTGCAAGGTCAAAAGATTTTGAATTGATCCTACTCATAATCCGGCACCTCCGGTACAATCTCATCGAACCCAGCTTCGGTTGTTTTCTGTAAAATATCTGCCAGTGCAGGGACGATGGAATAGTAGTATTTGGTGCTTTCAAGGGATGTGTGCCCCATACTTTTGCTCAAAAACACAAGCTTATCATGGAACTCAAATCCGGAATTAATCCATGAATTGATGTTTTCTATCGCATAATTATGTCGGAAATCATAAGGAACCGCTGATGACCCGTTGACCTTATCCCACACCTTATGAAAATGATAATCCAGCATGTCAGGTGAAATGGGCATGTCTGGATTCTTCGAATTCATAGGAAAGAAAATAATGCGTGATGGAAAGCGCTTTGATGCAACAGCATCATAGTCCCGCAACAACTGGATGGCATCGTCATGTAAAGCCACATAGTGCTGCTGATTTCCCTTTGTTTCTTTCACATTGATTATGCCTCTTGCAAGGTCGACATTCTCTGTGCGAAGAAGGCGGGTCTCCGTTGGCCGCATACCGCTGCTATACAATAGCCGGAATTCCACGGATGCGCTAAGGGCAATAAAGCGACTGCTTTGGTCGCGAGCGGTTTTGACATTTTCATCGCATCTGCTGAAGAAACGACAGAGTTCTTCTTCGGAAAATGCATGTGGTATGTGTGTCTTTGGCGGTGCCGGTGGCATTTCTGGTTTTACAACAGATGTAAGGTTGCGATTCTGTAAATACTCTATCAGCCTAAGAGCGGACTGACATCTGTCAATAAAAGAACGTTTCTGCTCCGTAGGTCTTTGAATGCACCATCCATTAATCATCTCCTGCGTTATCCCTTTCACACCGGGATAGTTCTCGGAACAGAAACGGTCGAAATACAGGATCGTTTGTGAATAAACTTCATTCCAGTTGTTCGATGCGACTCGATACCTGATGAACGGCTCAAAGATAGAAGCTCTTTCTTTACTGTATTCAGCCAAGGGAGATCACCTCCTTCGACACAGGATACTTTTTAAGACTGATCGAGCATTCCCGGATGTGCTCCATATCTGCGTAAAGATAGGCATCCAACGACTTCGGAGAAGAATGCCCCAATGCAGCACTGATCACAGGCGAAGGGATGTTCCCAGCCGCCATGGTTGAAGCTGCACGGTGGCGGAAGATATGCCCGCCCTTGCGATCGCCTTCCTCCTGACGGATCCCTGCAGCCATCATGATTTTTGTAACAGCCCATTCAATGCCGCCCTTTCCAAGTGTATTATAAGGAGCCGCGTCACATAGAAAGAGGTAGAGACTGTCAGTGTGCGGGCGTTCAATAGTGCAGTAATCATAAATGGCATTCCCTACCACGGTACTGAGTGGAAGGACTACGGGATTTCCTGTTTTTTCCTGCGTAAAGCTGATCGTCCGATGCTTTAAGTCTACCGAGTCAAGTTTCAGGCATGAAACGTCAGAGCCTCGCATGCCTGTATAGAAGATGATGGTGCCTATGGCTCTCTCCTTGTAGGACAGGCCGTTGCCTTCGTCATTAAGAGCCTTCCTGAACTTGTTGCTCTCGTCCGTTGTGAGGTATTGTATTGTTTTCCGGCTGGAATGGTACTTCGGAACGTACATTCCAATCCTCCTGCACTCATTAGGATTTAACGGGACGCATGTACGGAAAAACAAGGATATCCTGGATGCGGTTGACTGTCCGCGGAGGTAAACTCCATCCGTGTAGAAAAAGGCAAGTACATCTTCTTCAGCCACATCGATCAACCGCTCAACTCCCCTCTGCTGGAGAGAATATAAAAACGAAGATGCTTTTGTCTTCGTACATTTGATGGTATTAGGCTTAAGACCACGCCGCTTTTCATCTTCACAGGCATAGTCCACCAGAGCTTTGTATTCGGGAACAAGCTTCGAATAACAGTTCCCACGTGGGCAAAGCGGATTCTGCGTTGCTCTGTTGTTGGGCATAATACCCAGGCGGTGGAACTCATCGAGGATTCCAAGGATGCTCCGAATATCATGAAGATAACATTTCCCGAAGCTGCGTGATGAAAACCAGTTCCAGATGTCTTCGTAAGAATTCCATTCAACTTCACGTGAGAGGATGACAAGCCTGCGGGTATGGAAATACAGTTTTTTGCGATAGTCCTCGCAGTATCCATGATCTTTCATGTATGCAAGCAATCCATCGAGATGATCCTGCCAGAATGAAAGATCAAGCTCTCCGAGGCTCTGTACTCGTGATTCAAGCTTCATTTGAATGGATGGATGCTCCGGGACATCCCCTGTAGACAGCCAGCATGAGAGTTTTTCAAGAGTTTTCCTAGTGGAGTCCATATGACTGGTGCTGATTGGGCGGCGTTCATTCCATTCAAGGATTTCATCGATAGAATCCCATCTGATGCTCCTGGAAAGCATGATGATACGCTTTAGATTATTCTTGTTTACTTTCAATGAAGATTCGCTATAGCCCCTATCCTTCATGCATTCCAGAAACTCATCTAAGTGGATCTGGACATAGGAAAGATCGAAATCGCCAAGGCTTGGCTCAACGGACATTTTTTCATCTGGAACGGTGAGAAACCTTCGTTTTCTTACATTGACCATACCGTGGTCATCCCAACCAATCAGGGTGCCATTCAGCTGCCAGTACTCCATATGGTCAATAATCCGGTATATTTTATCAAGGTACTTGGTTGTAAGTTTTTTCTCGAAATACCAATCTTTGATATCTTGATAGGTATCCCATGAGTTAGAGGCGGACATTGTGATAATGTAAGAGACTGTCCGGCGGATGGATAATACAGTTTCATCACAGCGTCCCTGCTGAATAAAAAAAGCGAGGAAATCGTCTAATTGATCGCACAATGGAAAAAGATTGAGTCTTCCCTTGCTTCGTGTTGGTGCAGTAACGTGAACATGCTCCTTAACAATACGATGCTCTGGTTTTTGTCCAAGCAGATGAAAAGCTTCCAGCTTCTTGATAATAGAGAGCTTAAACCACCTGGTCTTGTCCTTCAGGCCTGGAAGCAGACTGTAGTAATTTCGCACATCCTCGTAGGTTTGCCAGCCATGAACAGTCGCATCTTCCTCTAAGGATAGTGCGAATCGTTTGTGAGCAGAGATTACTTTTGTGCAGAATCCCTGTTCACACATGCTGTCAAGGAACTCATCAAGATGTTCCTGCCAAAAAGAAAAAATCATAAGCGTTACCTCCTGTAAAATAGTGTTATATAGTATGGTAACGAAGGGCAGAAATAAAATCAGCACCTTTTCGACTTGAATTCAGTTAAAACGCTGACATTTGGAAAAAGGTGCTGATTTTTATAAGGTGCTGATAATTTGACAAGTTCTAAGGAGGTGGAACAGGATGGCGGCAGGCCGGAATATCAAAGGAATAACGATTGAAATCGGCGGAGATACCACGGGCCTGCAGAAAGCCCTAAGCGGTGTAAACGACAAGCTGAAAAATACTCAGGCACAGCTGAAAGACGTGAACACTCTGCTGAAATTAGATCCATCAAATACGGTACTGGTAGCGCAAAAACAGGAATTACTGAAAAATGCGATAGCAGACACAGCAAGCAAATTGGACACGCTGGAGGCGGCACAGAAAGATGTGACAGCAGCTCTGGAGGCCGGAAAGATTGGCCAGGAGGAGTACATGGCTTTCCAGCGAGAAGTTGAGGCAACCAAGGCAACATTGAGCCGGTATCAGTCAGAACTGGACGGATTAAATACCGAACAGGACAGACTGGCTACGAACACCGAACGCCTCAGCAAATTATTTGACGCTCTGGGAGCGGACGTGGATGATTATGCGGACGTCCTGGGCAGTAAGCTGGTAACAGCAATCAAAAACGGATCTGCATCATCAGATCAGTTGAAACTGGCCATTGAAAAGATTGGAAGATCAGCCACAGACGGGAAAGCTGACATCAAACAGATGACAGATGCACTGGATACGGTTGACGATGGACAGGCAATCAGGAACCTCATCCAGGATCTGAAAGAAGCGGGAGCACAGGCAGACGATACAGCGGAACAGCTGGACGAGATGGGAAAAACACTCACAGCAGGCACGCTGATGGAGGCAGCCGATCAGATTTCTGGACTAGGGGATAAAATAACAGAATTAGGAGACAAAGCAAAGGACGCTTTTCTGGAGACACAAGATGCCACAGTAAAAGCGTCCACTTATTTTGGAGAAACCGGGAAAGCGGCTGAGGAAACAGCCGGAGTCATCAAGGACGTATATGCTGAGGGCGTGGGAGATTCCATGGACTCTGTATCAAATGCGGTCATTACGGTCAAAAAGAACCTGAAAGATCTGGATGAGACTACACTGACACATCTGACAGAGCAGGCAATCACGCTGGATGAGCTGTATGGAATTGACATGAATGAGACTCTCCGAGGTGTCAACAGCCTCATGGAGCAGTACGGACTCACGGCACAGCAGGCCATGGACTATATCGTAAAGGGTACACAGAATGGCCTGGATAAGACAAACGAGCTGGGGGATAACCTCTCAGAGTATTCTGGAAAGTTCGCTCAGGCCGGTTATTCCGCTCAGGAGTATTTCCAACTATTGCAGAACGGACTGGACAATGGAGCGTATAACCTGGACAAGGTAAACGATGCCATTAACGAAGTCACGACCAGACTGGTTGATGGAACAATAGCGGATTCCCTGAGCAAAATTGATGAAAAGACCGGGGAGGTACAAGCCGGAACCGGAGGCTGGAGCAAAGAGGTTGAGGATGTATTCAAACAGTGGCAGCAGGGCGGAGCTACACAGAAAGATGTTATTGATGCCATTGTGACAGATATTCAAAACACAGAGAACCAGCAGGACAAACTGAACAAAGCAGCGCTGGCATTCGGTACAATGGCCGAGGACGGCAATGCGAAGTTTATCGAGTCGCTCACTACGGTAGGGGACACCTATGATAACGTGGCTGGATCAGCAGAGAATATGTTCGATCAGTCCACGACAGACTCACAGACGTTTGAGGCGAGCATGAGACAGCTGGAGCAGAGCCTGGTCCCTCTGGGAGAGGCACTGATGAACCTGGCAAACAATATCATACCGCCGATTGCCTCCGGAATAAAAACGATAGGAGAGTTTTTCGGGAAATTACCAGAACCGGTACAAAATTTTGTGGTTATACTGGGGGCTGTGATTGCCGCCTTTACCACTTTAGCCCCTGCCATATTGGCCGTGATAAACATTGTAAGTATGTTAGGCGTGGCAACACTGGGGCCGATCATCGGAATCATTGCTGGTGTAGCTGCAGCAATTACTGCAATTATAGCCATTGTGAAAAACTGGGGCGCTATATCGGAGTGGTTCGGAGATTTATGGGTAAAAGTGAAAGAGAAATGCTCACAAGTGTGGGAATCAATCTGCTCATTTTTTACCGAAACGATACCGCAGGCATGGGACAGTCTGGTGTCAAAATTCCAAAGCATCCCGGAATGGTGGTCAGGAATCTGGCAACAGGTCGGAGATTTCTTTTCTCAGATCTGGCAGTCAATCTGTTCATTCTTTACGGATACAATACCGCAGGCATGGCAGAACGTGGTTTCATGGTTCCAGGGCATCCCGGAATGGTGGTCGGGAATTTGGCAGCAGGTGGCTGATTTCTTCTCAGGAATCTGGCAGTCCATGATGGAAAACCCTGTGCTGTCATCAATCGTAACAACCATACAGGAATTGTGGCAGAATGCAGTCACTACACTGCAGGGCATCTGGTCCGGTCTGACGGAGATTGCATCAGGAGCCTGGGAGTTGCTGAAAAATACGATACTTGCACCGGTGCTTTTGTTGATCGACCTGGTAACGGGAGATTTCACTCAGTTGGCGTCCGATGCACAAAATATCTGGCAGAATATCCAGGACGCTGCATCACAGATCTGGTCTGGAATACAGCAGGTGGTCACATCATTTGCAGAGGGATTGGTCACTCATGTGGTCACTCTGGTTACAGGATTTATGGACACCTTGTCAAGTTTGTGGGACATGATAAAGCAGACGGCGCTCAATACCTGGGAAAATTTGAAAAATTCTGTGGTTCAAACAGCAACAAATTTGAAAGATTCTGCAATCCAGGCGCTCCAGAACCTGAAAGAATCTGCATACCAGAAGTGGCAGGAAATGAAGCAGAACGCACACGACAGCTGGGAGAATTTAAAGAGCAGTGTGGTTCAAACCGCACAAAATCTGAAAGAGTCAGCGGTGCAGGCGTTCCACAATATGGTTTCCGGAATCGGAAACGCACTGAGCAGTCTGGGATCAACTGTGCGGAACGGATTTTGGTCAGCAATCAGCTTTATCACATCACTGCCAAGCCAGGCAGTGCAGTGGGGACGAGATTTCATAGACGGAATAGTTTCCGGAATCAGGAACGCCATTGGCAGAGTCAGAGATGCCGTGTCAGACGTGGCATCTACAATCCGCTCATTTCTGCATTTCTCAGTGCCTGATGAGGGACCACTGACAGAGTATGAGTCCTGGATGCCGGACTTTATGCAGGGATTAGCTAAAGGCATCGAAAAGAGTAAATCAGTGGTGGCTGATGCAATCGAGGGCGTGAGCAAAGACATGACAATCAATGCAAACGCAATGATGGACCAGAGCAACGCAAAACGGACAAACGCCATCATGAATATCACATCATTGCTGGCTCAGTATCTGCCATACCTGGCCAAGAGCTTAAACATCGAATGGGATACCGGAGGCGTAGCAGCGAAACTGGCAAGAGATATGGATAGAGAGCTGGGTATCCTGGCAGAGGAGGGAGGATTCCTATAATGGACGCAATTACAAACGGAGCCACGATTGAGATCGTGGCCACCGGCGAAAGATTCCACACTCTGAATGACTGGGGACTGGCAATAGGAAACAATGATTATATTGGAGATGTGGAACAGGAAAACTATTATGTGGACGTGCCTGGAGCGGATGGCTTTCTGGATTTCTCAGAAGCCATCACAGGCCGCCGCATATTCAAAAACCGTCCGATCAGCATCGAGCTGGGCGGTAAGAAACCAAGAGACAACTGGGATATTTTTATTTCAGACCTTAGAAACCTTGTAGAGGGCAGAGAAATCAAGGTCATTTTCGACAATGACTCTGGGTTCTACTGGACAGGCAGAGCATCTATCCAGGGATACGACAGAAATAGGGAGATAGGCACATTCACATTGGCCATTCCGAAAGCTGACCCATACAAGTACAATGTGGCGGATTCTACAGAGGACTGGTTGTGGGATTCGTTTGATTTTGAGACTGGGATCATAGACGAGGGTACAGAAATTACGGTCAAGGCCGGAGAGACAAAGACGTACACAATCGTTCCAGATCAGATGCCGTTCGTTCCGACCATATACGTGAGCGTCCTGGGATCGGCCGGACTCAAAATGACGGCTAACGGGGAAACCTACACACTGATGAAAGGAAAGAACCGTTTTGCGGATATCACAGTCAATACAGAGGACGTGGTGCTCAGTTTCACTGGAACGGGCACACTCACGATCCGGTACAGGAGGGGGTCACTGTAATTGTATAAAGTTAAAATGGACGGTCAGACCCTCTACTATCCAGGAGATAAAGAGGCGGTACTGACCAATCCAACGCTAAACCTGCAGACGGGATATGCGGGAACCTTTGAGTTTTCGGTACCGCCAAACAACCCATTGTATGACAAGATCAAGAACCGGAGCAGCATGGTCAGCGTGTTCCGGGATACAACAGAATTGTTCTATGGAGAGGTCCGGAAACAGCCCAAAATAGACCGTTACAGAAACAAAAATGTCTATTGCGCCGGCGCAATGAGTTTCCTGGCGGACTCCATACAGCCGCAGGCTGAGTACCATGATATGACACCACGGCAGATGCTGGAGACGTTTCTGGATATTCACAACAACCAGGTAGAGGATAGAAAAAAGATCTATCTGGGAAAAGTGACCATTACAGATGCAAACGATTCCTTATACAGGTACACCAACTTTGAGAACACGCTGAAAGCGATCAGAGAGAAACTGGTGGAGAAACTGGGAGGATATCTGAAACTCCGGCATGAGAATGACAAGCTATATCTGGACTGGATCACACTGGAAGAATACGGAAAGTATTGCAGCCAGCCGATTGAGTTCGGGCTGAATATGCTGGACTACTCACTGAGCAGAACGGCGGAAAATATTGCCACAGCGTTGATCCCGCTGGGAGCACGTCTGGAGGGAGAGTCAGAGATTGACGCTCTGGAGAAGTATGTGGACATTACCAGCGTAAACGGTGGATCAAATTACATTTATAACCAGAGCGCGGTGGAAAACTTTGGCTGGGTGTGGATAACTAACACCTGGCAGGATGTAACAGAACCATCAAACCTGCTCAGAAAAGGAAAAGAGTGGCTGGAGGATAACCAGTTTGAGGATTTAACACTGGAACTGACAGCGGTAGACCTGTCCATGATGGACAGTGACTATGATGCTTTTGAGTGCGGAGATAGGATTCAGTGCAGAGCAAAGCCATACGGCATGAACAGAGTTTTTCCGGTAATGGAGATGCAGATCCCTCTACAGAAACCAGACGGAGCAACATTGACGCTGGGGGAGAACAGAAAGCTGACCTATACAGAACAGCAGAGCAGAATCTATTCCGGAGTCACAGCAACAGCCGAGGAACGCCGGAAAATTCAGAATCAGGAGATGCGGACAGCCATTGATAACCTGACAGCAAAAATGACAGGAACGGCCGGAGGATATCATCTGGAAGAATTTGACGAAAATGGACTCTGGCTCAGAGAGCTATACATGGACGCTCCGAGCAAAGAAAAGGCCACAAAGATTCTGCAGATAAACAAGGAGGGCATCGGAGGCAGTCACAACGGATATGCAGGACCGTACACAGTGGGAATGACACTGGACGGACAGATTATAGGCGAACGGATCACGGCCAACTCTGTCAGCTCAGAAAAGCTGACGGTTGAGTATAAATCCGAACTGGAGGGGAAATTCTCACAGGCCACAAAGAATGCCAATGATTATACAGACAAGCGGGAAACCGCTGTGAAAGAAATTATCACAACTAGCATCAAGTCGATGGAGGACAAGATACAGCTGGCGGTTACGGATCAGAAAAGCATCACGAACCGGTATGATTATATCAAAGGCGGAGACAACCAGAGTCTGGACGTTTCAAAGTTCACGGCATCGGCCAATGCCACAGTGACAAAGAGCACAGCCGGGAATATGAACGCCATCCTGATGACCAAAACAGACGGAAACACAGCATCAATCCAGCAGAGCCTGGGAACATTGCCGGCAGGCACCTATGAGATAGAGGTCAAGGTGTACACGCCTACTGGAAAGAAACCGAGCTATTGTTATTTTGGCTTTTCCGGAAATACAATCTCACAGTACCTGTCAACGGTAAACTGTGATAAATGGTACACACTGAAAAGAACCGTTACCTACACAAGCGCCGGGGCAAGATCCTTTTATCTTTCTATTACTGGCTCATCCGGACAGCAGATCTATCTGACGGATATCCGGGTACTGAGAAATGTGAAAGAACTGATTGACGATGTGGACGCAAGAATCACGGTAGAGGCCGGAAAGATCACTCAGCAGGTATCTGAGATGTATGAGAGCAACAGTCATAACTATTGCACAAACGGATCTTTTTCAGATGGCGAAGATAAGTTCACTGGCTGGTACCGGTCTAACAATACACAGGTCACACAGAACACGTTTTCCGGAAAATCATGTGCTCAGATCACGAACACGACTAGCACCTATTATCTACGGTGGTATCAGAAACCGTTCGACAAAAAGGGAAAAGTCAGAGTAAGGTTCAAAGCGGCCTGTGCATCAGGGCAGGAGAAAACAGCCAGAATCAGAGTGACAATAGATGGAACGTCACACTATACAAATGCAGGAGACTTGAGCACATCCTGGAAAACATTTGAATTTGAGAATGTTGCAACACCGTCATATTTTTATACATATTTCTACAATAACGTGGCCAATACAACGGTATACATCACAGACGTGGAAATCATGGGATATGCGGCGGCCTATACTGAGTCTCAGTTGAAACTGACAGCCAACGATATCACGGCGGAAGTCACAAGAGCGAAAAAAGCAGAGGATACACTGAAAAGCAGTATCCAGGTCAATGCGGATGCTATCAAGCTGAGAGTGTCAAAAGGAAAAATTTCCTCAGAGATCAGTGCAGAGTCTGGCTCTATTTCAATTAAGTCGAACAGAATCAGCATCAGTTCCACAAACTTTACGCTCACGGCATCTGGATATGTAACCATGAAAGGTGCAAGTTGTCAGGGAAGTTTCGAGGCGAAAAATGGAGACTGGTGGATAAAAATGAGCTATGGAGAAATCACTGGAGGATACAGCGGTTCAACCTATGGATACATTGATTTCAACGGAGCTTACAACAACACCAACGAACACACGTTGAGAATCATGGGAAACACTTGCGTGGATATCAAAGGAAAGCTGTGTACAGCTACCAGCTGGAACGCTGGAACAGTATACACGACTTACACCGGAACGCGCAGAAAAATCACGAATATAAGAGACATCGGAAACGGAGCTATAGAATGGTCGTGGACAGATGAAACCTATAGAAATGGATTATTGATGGGATAGGAGGAGAATCATGAACGTAGGAGCAATTTTGGATAATGTAGCAGGAGAACTGGACGCACAGGTGCTGGCATATATGCAGGAGTACGCAATTCCACCGAGTCTCATGGATAAGGTGCTGGATAGAATCCAGTCACACATGAGGCAGATGAAGTCAGAAGAATACGCCCAGGAATTGATGAAAACACAGATTGATCTGGCGGTAGCCAATACGGAACAGACCGGCACAGAAGAACAGCAACCAAAATCAGGAACAGAGGTGGATGATATCGAAGATTTCAAGAAAAAAGTTGGAATAAAGGGAGGAGACAAAAATGCAGACATTCTCAGCGAAGAAAAACAACAGAGCAACAATGATAAGACCGTATGAGTTGGCGCTGTATTGCGTCCAAGGATATGATATCTGGCAAGAGACACCGGAAGAAAAAAGGCTTGCGAGACCAGGACATCCGGAGGATCTGGAAACGGTAGCTCTGGAAGATACAGCCCATACGATGAAGTTAGGAGGTTAAACATGGCAAACGTAAGGAAGTACACGGAACAGATTGCCAGCGCCAAGAAAGGAAAGGACGTCAGAGCTGCGATTGTTTCTGCAATCAATGAGGTGTCTGATGAGAATAATACATACAATCAGACAAAGGCGGACATCCAGGCGGCACAAAAGTCAATCAATGCAGACGTGACAAAAAACCAGCAGACACAGCAGGCATTTAACAGTAATTTGCAGGAGGCCAAGGAAGTCCAGAAAGACCTGACGGCTAAAATGGACAAAGGGACTACACTGGCGGAAAACCTGGAAAAGAAGAACACAACAGCAACCTCCCTAGACAAGAGCCTGGGAGAAAAAAATACAGCAGCCACAAAGACGGTGCAGACATTAGAGGCAGACATCACGGCAGCAGGACAGGCAGAAAGAAGTCTGGAGGCAGATGTGACAGCGGCCAACAAGGCAGCTCAGACTTTAGAGGCGGATACCACAGCTGCAGGAAAAGCAAAGCAGAGCCTTGAGGCAGATATCACGGCAGCAGGACAGGCAGAAAGAAGTCTGGAAGCAGATGTGACAGCGGCTGGAGAAGCCAAAACAAAACTGGACGCAAGTATCAAAACATCCGGAGAAAACATCACAACCATGCAGAATCTGGTCCAGAACGCTGACCAGATCAAAACAGGACTGGAGGCTGACCTGAACAATGCACAGCAGGCATCAAAAGATCTGAAACAGAATACAGCAGCCAGCGTCACGAAAATTGAAACAGCTGGCCAGACACAGATTGATCTGATTAAGCAGAACGGAGGGGGCGTTGAAAATGCACTCTCAAATTATTTTGCACTCAGGAGAAACGGAAAGGTATTCACAACAAAGATTTATAAATGGGAGACCTCCACAAGCCCTGTGGGCGTGAAAATGAATGCCAATGAGAATATGGTTGCGGAGCCATCTGTGGGAAGAACAGAGGGCAGAGATGATTATGCTCAGTATGGCCTATTTCATCATTTTACCTGCAATTTTTCTGTAGACGAGAATGGTTTCAACCATGTAGATGCCCTGGAGGGCCAGATTGGATTTACCAAGTACGGCAAGGTGCAGGTCGGAGAGGTTACAATGAGCGCCTGGTTCGGTATCGAGGACACTACTGAGGCAGTCCTATATCATTATTCTGACAGCCAGACAGAGCTGACACCGTATCCGATGAAAGAATCTATCAATCCGGACGGAACAATCAGCCCATTCATGATCCATGCCAAGTATGCGGCGGGAGACATTGATGGAGTGCCGTATTCATCAAAAGGCCTGGCACCGGCCAATGGCTGCCAGGCAACACAGGCGAGAAATCCGGTCAGCTACACCGGAATGATAACCTATATGCACAAGCTGGGCGGTCACTATTGCGGCACGACAAGCTGGGATCTGTTCTATAGACAGCTCATGATGATTATTAAATATGCAACCACACACAGCCAGAGCATCATGGCCGGATGTACCTCATACAGCAATCAGAACCAGAACCTGGTAGAAGAAACCGGAGTGATGAGAGTGGTACTAACAAAGGCACAGGCGGCTGGTTATGTGATCGGCTCATATGTTTCCATCGGAGACGTTGGTTCAAACACAAACAGAGACCGGTATTTTTCCTATATACACAACAAAGCATACAGCGTCAAAGTCACAAAGATTGAGGACGTGGATGACAGCAATGCAGCAGTATATGTGGATGCTCCGGAGGCATTCGATACGACATTGACCACATGGATCACAACAATGCCATGGCACAGTGGAGTAACTGATGAGGTGGCCGGCTCAGACGGATCTCCGAACAGCAACACCAATGGGAAAGATCCATACAAGATCCAGGGCATTGAGACCTGTATCGGAGCCTATGAGGTTCTGGGGAATGTGGTCATGGATATTGTTACCGGTGCGGACGGGAATCCGGCCAGAGATGTCTATGTATGCGAGGACGCCAGCACACTGTCCAGCAACATTGCGACAGTGCGGGCAAATTATAAAAAGGCTATCGCACAGGTGGCCTATACAGCGGCATCCTGGAAATATATCACAGAAGAAACAACAGATCCGAACCTGGGCATCATGATTCCTACGAAAGTAGGCGGAGGCTCAACCACAGGATTTGCTGATGGACTGTATACAGATACAGGAACGTCAGGACAGAGAGAGTGGCTTGCGCTGGGCGCTTTGAACCTTGGCGCGTGTGCTGGCCTCTGGCTTCTGCTTGCGAGCTCTGGCTGGTCGGGCGCGAACTGGGCTATCGTCTCTGGCGTTTCTCCAAACGGCACCAGGGGTGAATGGCAGGCAACAGCCTGACAGAGGGGCTTTCCCCTTATAAATAAATAACGGACTTGTAACGCTAAACGGGCGGTTTCCTCTGTGGCTTGCGCTGGGCAATTTGAACAATGGCGCGAATGCTGGCCTCTGGATTCTGAATGCGAACAATGGCTGGTCGAACACGAACTGGAATATCGTCTCTGGATTTTCTTGAAATTTATTTGAATTTCAGCGTTACATTTCGCTCTGTAGGAATGGAGCCACCGGAAAGCAGGTGCGTGGGGCATGTCCCCAAAATACGATTGAAGCCACACTGCCCAGCCGGGAGCCAAGGAGCCTGACTGGACGGGCGCATGGTGCAGTAGGCCATGACGCGGAGTGAGTAGAAAAACCGGAAACTCCTGTATCAAGAAACGAGGACTCACAGTTGAAACGATACTGTAAAAATATACGACTGGATAAAGACTGGATCATGGCCTGTATGCTGGAATGCTTTTCAGACAAATGGAAACGGCGTGATGTGGCAGGATTCCTGGCCGGGTATCAAACCGGTCAACCTCTGTCTGTCAGGGCTGTGAGCAGACTGATCCAGGAGAAAAGGAGCAATGTGGACCCGTTGCTGGAAAGAGCAGCGGAAGATCTGGCAAGGGAAATCAAGGAGCGTGATGTTCATTTCCCGGAAATACACTACTCCATGAGGTATGACGGAAACTCCGGAAAGCTCAGGGAGATAGGCGTGGAGAGCATAAAACAGCAGATATACAATTATGTAGCTGTCAATGCTCTGAAAGAATTATTTGAAAGAAAGATAGGAAAATATCAATGCGCCAGTGTGCCGGGCCGTGGCCAGGTATACGGAAAGAATGCAATAGAGAGATGGATTCGGAAGAATCCGGACAAAACGAGGGCAGGAGCCAAGGCAGATGTGCGGCACTGTTATCCATCTATTAACACAAGAAAGCTCATGAGATTTCTGAGAAAGCAGGTCAAAAATGATGACCTGCTTTATTTAGTGGAGACATTGATTGCATCGTACAAGCAGGGGCTATCCATCGGTTCATATTTGAGCCAGTGGCTATGCAATTACTACCTCAGTTTTGCCTACCACTATGCACAGCAAAAGCTCTTTAAGGTGCAGAAAAGACGTGGCCAGGAGAAACGGACAAGACTGTTCTATAAAATAATCTTTTATATGGACGATATCCTGATCCTGGGACCACGAAAGGTAGACGTCAAAAAGGCCATGCTCATGCTGATCCGATTTTTCAGAGAGGAGCTGGGCCTGGAGATAAAACCGAACTGGAAACTGTTCCAGGTTGACTATATCGGAAAAGATGGAAAGCATCACGGAGATTGCATTGATATGATGGGATACAAAATTTATAGGGACCGCACAGAAGTCCGCCGGAGCATATTCCTCCGGGCAAGACGGGCATATCTGAGATTGAGAAAACAGGTGCAGCGGCGTATGGAGATAGCACTAGATCTGGCGTACCGCTGCATTTCATATTATGGGTGGTTCAAAAATTCAGATTCCGTTCACTTCAAAAAGAAGTATGGAATAGAGCAACTGATGAAATACGCGAAAAGGAGGGTAAGCATTGAAAGCAAGATTCACAACAGAACAGCCGGCGGTCAGCTGGCAGCCGCTTGATAACGGAATGGTGGACGTGACAATCTGCCTCAATGGGCAGGAAGTTACAGAAGAAAATCAGCAGATGGTAGAAAAAGAACAGTATATCACTGTGACAGATACGTTCTGGGAATATGATTTCCACCAGTTCCGGGAAAAAGCGGAAAACGTAAACCGTGAAGCTGTGGAGAAGAATCCGGAGAAATATCTGGAATATGAGCCACAGAAAGAAAAGACACTGGAACAAAAGGTTCAGGAGCAGGAGGAAACAATCAGGATGCTGAAATCATGCCTGCTGGAAATGTCGGAGGCGGTTTATGCGTAAGTTACTAATCAATTTATTTTTATTATGTACAGGAAAGGATGGTATTGCAATGATGGCAATGTTATGGGCACAGGAAATTATGAACCAGGAGACAGTAGAGGACGCAAAGAAAATGTATGAAAGAGTTCCGCGTCTCTTAAAGACAAAAGTGAAAGATATTCTGGTTAGATCCGGAATGGGAGAGATCACAGAGGCATGATGACTAAGCTGAGAATTATATCAAGGCTATGGTCGCACATCACGGACTTGCGGTTGTATATCAGAGGACAGAGCAGCAAGACGCTGGAACAGATTGAGGACGAGCTGGATATAACGGAATACTACTGCAGGCCATACGCTGATGTGGACGATGTGGATGATGTATGAGGGCAGAGGGGAGGTGTAGAAAGATGATGAAAGAGCAGCTATGCACCACGGTTGGAATGGTCGGCGGATTCATAGCAGCACTTTTGGGTGGTTGGGATACAGGATTGCAGACGCTGATGATTCTGATCGGCATAGACTACCTGACTGGCTTGATTGTGGCCGGAGTGTTCCACAAGTCTACAAAGACGAAAAACGGAGCACTGGAAAGCAAGGCGGGATTCAAAGGACTCTGCAGAAAAGCCGTGATTTTGCTGATCGTGCTGATGGCGTACCGGTTCGATATGCTGATTCATGTGAACTACATACGTGACGCCGTGATTATCGGATTTATTTCCAATGAGGCTATCAGCATTGTGGAGAATGCGGGTCTGATGGGGATTCCGATGCCGCCACAGATCACAAAGGCAATAGAGATTTTAACAAAGAAATCAGAGGAGGAACATAGAAATGAAGAAAATTAACTGGGTAAGAAAACTGACAAGTAGAAAGTTATGGACTGCAGTTGCATCATTCGTGAGCATGATGATTGTGGCCACTGGTGGAGCTGAGAACACAGCAACACAGGTCACAGCATTGATTATGGCAGGAGCATCCGTGGTGGCGTACATCATCGGAGAGGGACTGACAGATGCAGCGTGCATTGAGGACGAGACAGAAAAATAACAGGAACAGGGGACGGGAAACCGTCCCTTTTTCTTTGATTGGAGGAAGATCATGGACAAAAAGCAGCTTGAAATTTTGACGAATATTATCGGAGCAGTAGAGTCTGGCGGACAGGTATATGGAAAACGAAGATATGAAGCATACGCCGGAAAGGGAGCAAACTCAGCGAATGAAAAAACCTGCACGTTGGGCTGGGCACAGAATTATGGCAATGAGGCCAGAAAACTCTGTCAGATGATTCTGAAAGAAGATCCGGGAGCATTTCGCGGAGCTGACACTGCAGGAATTGAGTCCAGACTGAGCCAGGACTGGGAGGCAATCGGCTGGAATCCATCCGCAACAGAGAAAGCAGCGCTGATCGCAATCATAACGACACCGAGCGGAAAGAAATGCCAGGATGAGCTGTTTGAACAGCTGATGGAGACATACATCAAACAGGCCGTGGCATACGGAGTCAATACTGTACCAGCTCAGATGATGTGGTGCGAGATTGAACACCTGGGAGGCCTGAAACCGACAAAAAGAATTTTCGGACGTGCGGCCAAACCGTACACGCCGGATAGCGTCTATGCATCATTGATCCTGGATCAGCAGGATACATCAAACAACAACCAGGTTGGAGACAAGATGTATCAGTCCAGACATCAGTGCTGTGTGAAATGGATCAAGCAGTATGTAGGAGAAGAAAAGGAGAGCGCAGGAATGACAGAGAATGAATTGAGACAGATGGTAGCAAACAACATGAGAGGATGGATCGGACTGAAACGGTCAGATAGATCACACATGGTCATTATCAACTTATACAATAGCTGCCTGCCATTGGCCAGAGGGTACAAAGTACAACCAACAGATGACTACTGTGCAACAGGAGCATCTGCAGCGGGAATCAAGGCCGGACTCACGGACATTATTCCAAGAGAGTGCAGCTGTGGATATATGATTCAGCTGTTCCAGAAAATGGGCCGGTGGGTTGAAAATGATGCATATATCCCAGATACTGGAGATTTCGTGTTCTATTATTGGAAAGATGGAACGAATTATGCAACAACGGATTGTACAAGCTGGCCGGATCATGTTGGAATTGTTCTGGAGGTCAATAAGAACACCAGAGAGATTCTAATAGGAGAGTGCAACATGGGCGGCGGATTGGTCGGAACAAGAAAGATCACAATTAACGGCAGATATATCCGTGGATACGGAATACCTGACTATGCATCCAAAGCAACCGGTAAAGGAAACAGTTCTAATTCTGGAACGAACTCCGGAACGACTTCCAGCGGATCAGCATCCGGAGGAATCAATAAGACTCCGAAGTGGGTGGGAGAAATCACACAGGACAATGTTACGGTTAAGACCTGGGCAGGCAGCTCCACAAGCATCAAGTCCTGGCCGGTACTGGGAGCAGGAAACCTGGTGGATATTTGCGATACGATCAAGGACAACAGCGGCCATGATTGGTATTATATCCTGATTGCTAAAAAGGTTTATGGTTTTGTAGATTCATCGTATATTAGACAGGCTGGATCAAATTCCGGAAACAGCTCCAACAAGGCGCCGACCTACAAAGCGGGAACAGTGTACGCTCTGCAGGTTGAACTGAAAGTGAGAACAGGAGCAGGAACAGGCTGCCCAACCAAGAGCTACAGCCAGCTGACACTGGACGGACGGAGACATGATAAAGATCATGATGGATGCCTGGATGCAGGTACTCAGGTAACGTGCCAGGCTATCAAGAATGTAGGCAGTGATATATGGATTCTGGTACCGTCTGGATGGATTGCAGCATATTATGATGGAAATGTATATGTGAAATAATATCAGATGAGTGGTAAATAGAAAGGCCCCGGCGTAATGCCGGGGCCTTTTGTAATTTCTTTAAAGGTTAAGCAACTGAGCCTTTTTGGCTTCAAATTCCTCATCTGTGATTGCTCCAATATCAAGCAGCTCTTTTAATGTTCGTATTTCATCAAGATTAGAGGAGGTAGCGGAACCAGTGGAGCGTTTATGGATATAATTTTCAATATATTCTTTTATTTCAAGAATCAGATGATCCTCTTTTTTAGAGAAAGTGATGGAATTTTCATCTTTTACAGCTCCTGAGACACCGTTTCGTGCATCTCTGCCACCGATGAGAACGATCTGCAAATATCCAGTGGTAAATCCTGGCTTTTTGTATTGCACACCGGAAACATTATTAAGATCATAGGTTTTCTGTCCGATCAATCCCTTATTAACAGCATTAGTGAAACCACGCGGCTCTACCGTGAGAAAGTTATCATGAATAGTTACATTGAATTTTCCGTTGCTTTTCAAATGTATAAGAACGGTATTACTATCAGGGAACTCTTTTTGCTTATCAGCTTTTGTGAATAAATCCATAGTGCATCCTCCTAGATAAATGTGAAAATTATAGTCATGCTGACCTTTAACACAATTATGCTTTTGAAATGTGGTAAAGTCAAGAAAAATTCTGATTATTAACACATGATAGGGGCGTACCGGATGAAGATATACGCATACAAGGGAAAGGATAACCTATGCGGGGAACGCATAAGGTTGGCGAGAGCAAAAAACAGAATTACACAAAGTGATTTAGCGGCGCGTATGCAGGTGGCCGGAGTTGCGATAGAAAGAGATTCGATAAGTCGTATAGAAAGAGGCACAAGAATCGTAACAGATTATGAACTGAAAATATTTTCTAAAGCACTGGGCGTGAGCATGGAATGGCTGACAGACGAAAGCGGGACACTGTAACAATAGTTATGGTGTTTTTCTTTATAAAAAAATACACCCAATGAGTAAAAAAGTAATTGACAAATATACTCAATGGGTATATAATATAATTGTAGCAAGGGAACAGCAGGAAAGGAGTTAAAAATGGAGAACGAAGAAATGAGCAAAGCCGATTTAATAGCAATGTTGGTATCAATTAGAGAAGTAGCAAAAACAAACGGGGAAACACATACAGTAGAACATATAGAAAAGATTCTTGAAGAAGTAAGAAAATAAAATAGAATTAAGGGAACACACGAGGGGCGGATACCTAAACAATCCTGCTAACCGCCCCAAGTGCTTAATTAGATTATAGCAGGAAAAAA
This sequence comes from Dorea acetigenes, assembly GCF_025567385.1. Lineage (NCBI taxonomy): Bacteria > Bacillati > Bacillota > Clostridia > Lachnospirales > Lachnospiraceae > Dorea > Dorea acetigenes. Next base: position 49,051 of record NZ_JAOQJU010000010.1, on the reverse strand, counting down.
ATAAAAGGCAAGAGGTGTAATAGAATGAAAGCAGTAAAGGGATATACAAAAAGCGATTATATTGCAATCTGCAAAGAGGAAGAGGGCGGAGAGGTCTTTAATTTCAAATCAATGGACAAAGCTGCCGAATATATTGTAAAATTCTTGCCGGGTTCTTCAAAAAAAGAAGCGGTTGCAGGAATTATCAATGATACTAATTGTGACTGGGTTTTCTTTGAAGATGAAAGCGTCATTTTTAGATATTATGGAAGAGGGTACAACGAAACAATCATAAACGAAATGAGAGAAAATGGATATGGAGTGTAAAGAAACGGATAAAGTGACGATTGAAGAGGCACGCAAACAGCAGGGCATGAGCAGGCGCGAAGTATCGGAATGGTTAGAGATACCATATAGAACGCTGACAAACTGGGAGAATGGGGTACGGAGTTGCCCGCATTATATTGAAAAGCTGATAGTAGAAAAGATATTGCAGGGCAAATAACAAAAAGCACACAGAGAGCCGCAGGACAACAACGCCTGCGGCTTGTTTTACGAAAGAGGGCGGGAACATGGCAAATCAAAAGGGTAGCAGACAATTAAAACACAATGATAGAATCAGATTAGAAGCCTTGTATAATGCAGGACACAAGGTTGTAGAGATTGCAGAGATTTTGCATGTACACCGAAGCACAATTTATAACGAGTTGAAGCGTGGGCAATATGAACATTTGAACAGTGATTATACAAGAGAAATGAGATACAGCGCAGACCTTGCACAACGGAAATATGAGGAAAATTTAAAAGTGCGAGGAACACAATTAAAGATAGGAAATGATATTAAGCTGGCAAATTACATAGAGGACAAAATAATAAATGAAGATTACAGCCCGGACGCAATCATAGGGGAACTGACAGCATTAGGACGGTGGAGCGAGTTCCAGACCCAAATATGTACAACCACTGTATACAGCTATATAGATAAAGGCATTTTTTTGAGAGTAACCAATAAAAACCTACCAGTAAAAAAGAACAGGAAAAGAAAATATAATAAAGTAAAGAAGCAAAAGAGAGCAGAGGCGGGCGAAAGCATAGAAAACAGGCCGGAAATCATAAACAGCAGAGAGGAGTTCGGTCACTGGGAAATGGATAGCGTTCTGGGCCGCCGAGGAAAATCTAAAAATACATTATTAACACTTACAGAAAGAAAAACAAGAGCGGAGATCATATTCAAATTGAATAACCATAGTGCTGAGGAAGTGGTGGCAGCAGTGGACCGATTGGAAAAACGCTGGGGAGAATTATTCAAGACGGTATTCAAAAGCATAACTGTAGACAATGGGACGGAATTTGCCTATTGCGAAGAACTGGAGAGGTCTGCAATAGGAGCCGGAAAGAGAACAAAAATGTATTATTGTCATCCGTATAGCAGTTGGGAGAGAGGGACGAATGAAGTGACAAACAAAATGGTCCGGAGAAAAGTTCCTAAAGGAACAAATTTTGATGATCGAACAGCCGAGGACATCCAGGAGGTTGAAAATTGGATAAACAAATATCCGCGGCGCATCCATGGATATAAATCTGCAGCGGAAATGTTCGAGGAGGAATTGCAAAGAATCAGCTAATACATTCATCTGCAAAATCTCAGACGGCCGGCATGAAACTGGCGGCCTTATTAGAATGCTATCGAAAAAGAAAGATGATATGATGGGAAATAGAAAAGAAACAAATTCTACAAAGAACACGCAACCGTTTTGTGCAAAATAACGATATTGAATTTTTGTCGAAAAAAAGGTTGAAATTTTTAAAATACCAGAAATCAATGTGTAACTCTTGCAAAATCTGCCAATTTGTGATAATATAAAATACTCACATGAGATATGTGAGGTTTGATATCCAATTTTACATAAGATTGACAATGAACCTGTTTTATTTTAATTCTAAAGATGATGGGAAAATATGAGGTGATGAAAGCAGTTTAGAATTTTAGAATAGCAAAAGTTACATATTTAATGATTTAGCAAAAATACTCTAGTTGATTATTAAAAACGAAAAATTTTGTCAGGACTGTAGATGAAATCAACGGTAGAAGTGCGCAAATCTTTATGTAACCTTTGCTTTTTTGATATAAAAAATATGGCTGAGGCAAATAGAGAGTTGGGCTGCATTTAATAAGAACTGTGCAGAACGCAGAACCTATTTGCCTCAGCCTTTTTATACGGAAAAGCCTCCATTAGCATGAAGGAGGTGATGGTGTTGAAACAGGAATGGGTATCGGACCTGGAAGCAACCGGAAAAAAATTAAAGACACTCAGAAAACGGGCCGGCCTGACACAGGAGCAGCTGGCAGAGCGGGTGGGCGGCACCTGTACAAACACCGTCATCTCACGTTATGAACGTGGCAGTACTGAGATGGGAATCCAGACGATGTACGATTTAGCGGAGGCGTTGGGAGTGCCGCCGTCAGAGCTGACCCCGGACCGGCTGCTACATAATAACGATGGCATTCATAATGACAATAACACTTATAAAGCTTCAGAAAATAAATCCTTGGGGCAGCAACAGACCGGCACAGCTGATATTTATTCCCTTTACAGCCAGCTGGATGGGCCGAATAAGAAAATGATAGATGAAATGATAAGTCTGATGCTTTTTAAACAGAAGCATACAGAACGGTTAGCATGAACCGTGTGGATTAAGAAAAACAGGAAAATCCGCACGGTTTATTTTTTTTGTCTTTTTTCAGCGCAGTTTTTATCTAATCTGCACTTTGTTTCAGATTGTTGAAAGTTTCCTTTTTATTGATTTGAGTGACCATGAAAATGATTTTTTAAAATTGGACTTATTTGTCTATTTTTAAACCGGGATTGGACTTTTGCGTTGAGGTAATGTCTGCATGTTCTTGTTAGAATATTTCCAGAGCAGGGGAGCGGACAAGACCTAAGGCTGGATAACCCGAATGGGTGGATGCTCCCCGCTTAATAAAATATCGAATGCCTGACTAGTAAATGCATAAGGGCAAAGGTTCTCATACAGCTTTTTACTTCTGCCATCGGCTTGGAAATAAGCCGCCGGCATGGAGAAAGGGTGTATAGGAGTATACCGCAGAACCCTTGTGCCTTTTTAGCCGGATTGTGTCAGCC
>NZ_JAOQJU010000010.1:38109-45647 GCF_025567385.1 Dorea acetigenes | reverse complement strand
AATCGCGGAGACGGAGAATGGAGACTGCAAGGTATACAGAAATGGTTATGCGGTCTACGTCAACGGTACTGGAACTGCGGTCCTCTGGCTGGCAGACTGCAGCTCTTTTACTTACCGTTTTGCACAGCTTGGTGACAGGGAAAAGGAGTACATGGCTGATACGGATACTCTGGACGAGTCTTTCTTTGGGGAGCAGCCGTGGTTCATGGCAGTGATGATCAGAGGAGGGCACCAGGTGGAGAAAAACAGCATGAACCGTCAGTTTGACCGCAAAGGGGCAAAAAAGGACTTGTGGGATGAAGATGAAACGGAGGAAAAGAGAGGACAGAGTTGGACTTCCGGAGATTATTATGAAAGCCCGGAGGAAGCGTGTGTTTGCAGAGAAACTATGAAAGAGCAGCTTGGAAGACTGACGGATAAACAGAGGGAGGTATTTATCCTTTACCATGTTTATGGGTTTGAAAAATATGAGATTGCGGAGCGGCTTGGCGTAAGCCGTGCGGCGGTTACGTACCGATTATTAGGGGCAGAGGACAGGCTGAGTAAAAATTTTCTGAAGAAATTTTGAAACCTACTTAATTTTGTACTTCTCCCACGACTATTTATGAGAGGAACTTTTCAGGAAGCCCACAGGCACACAGAGAAACCTCCCAAAAATCTGTGAGAGGAGGATAAGCCCATGAAGGTAATTTAAGCATTGGCACTGTAAATCCATAATACAACAAATCTGCCGCTTTCCTATTTCAGGAGGGCGGCAGCCATGAGAAGGAGGCCAATATGAACAAAAATAAATGCGAGGCGTGCAAAGAACGTAAGGAGCGTATCTATATCTGTTCCCCGCTGCGGCCAAAAGCACAGGAACCAGAGAGGGCAGAAATAGAGCTGAAGGACAACCTTGAAAGGGCAAAGGCAGCCTGCAGGCTGGTGGCGAAGCTCGGAGCCGTTCCGCTCTGCAGCCATCTTTTCTGCACACAGTTTCTGGATGATGCGGTTGCAGATGAGAGGAAGATCGGAAGGCGCATCGGCCTGGAACTGCTGAAGGATGCGGATGAACTGTGGTGCTTTTCTGAATATATCTCCGAAGGGATGATGGAAGAAATCGCGCTTGCATCGAAGCTGGGAATTCCGGTGAGAACCATTGGGGAATCGGCAGGGCTGCTGGGGAAGGCATCCGGCAAAAAATGCTGTGATCGGCAGGAACCGTGCGGGGCAGAAGGCACAGAGGATGCGGATATTGAGATCGGGATTCCCCTTTGCGGTGTTCAGGATGCAATGGAGGCGGTTAAGAAACTGCTGGAAGTCATTTTTGGTGATGGAATGACCGGAACAGATAAGAAGGGGGAAAATGGCAATGAGTAAGAAATGCAGGGCACAGCACAGCGGACCACACCGCCGTCATGGTGACCGGAATGTGCAGACACGCTATTCCGGCAAATGCAGGGGGCAGGAAATTACAAAAAATGTCCAGGAGGAAAGCAGGATGAAGGATGAAAAGAAAAAGGAAGGTAGCAAGAAGGATTTTGTGCCGGTTATTATCCCGGAAATCAAGGTCAAAATCCATGAGCTGCATATCCACATGGATGAGCGTATGGATACCGTGAATTTTAATGGGGACTGTGAGGTGTCCATTGCGGGTGGAGAGGAGGAAGCGTATGGCGAAGAAGACAGATGACAAACTGAAAACTATTCTGGTTCCGGTAGATGCGTCAAAACTCAGCCAGGGACTGAAGGCCGCTTTCATGGGCATTGCAATGGTCTTTGACAGCATCGGGGCCGGAGAAGCTGCCCTGGAATTGAAAGCTGCGGCCGGAGAGGTTTCCTGTTCCACAGATGAAGCAGAAACCAGACAGGGGGATACTGACGGAGCGGATATTGTAGAAAGCACAGGGAGTGATGAGATTGGCAGCGAAAACAAGAGTGATGCAGCCGTGGAGACTTCCGATACCGGACAGGCAGCGCCGGCCGCTGTTACGGTGGATGACATCACAAAGGTCATTGTAGCGAAGATCAAGCAGAAACGCATCAACAACGAAAAGATCGGGCAGCTTTTAAAGACCTACGGCGTGGACAAGGTCAGCAGCCTTCCTGCTGAAAAGTATGAGGCATTCCTGACGGATATCTCCCAGCTTTAAATGGGGGGAGACCGGAGTGGATGGCAATGATGCTGCTATGCAAATTCCGCTGACATGTGGGAAGGCAGCCTTAATAGACGCAGTGGATTACCCCAAAATCTGTGGATATAAATGGCGTTTTCATAGCGGATATGCGCGGGCTTTTAAATATAATCCATCCACTCAAAAGAACGATGCCATACACATGAGCCATTTGATCATGCCGTGTCCGCCAGGAATGGAGATAGACCATATCAATAGGGATAGGCTGGATAACCGTAAATGTAATCTCAGAGTGGTAACACGTTCACAGAACTGTGCCAACAGAGGTTCTTTCAAAAACTCAGTCTCGCAGTATAAAGGGGTCCATTGGAATAAGAAGATGGAACTGTGGGAAGCGGCAATAAGGAAGGATGGTATCCAGACAGCAATCGGTGCGTTTAACGACGAGGTCGCTGCTGCAAGCGCATATAACGATTATGCCAGAAAGATGTGGGGAGAATATGCAGCCCTTAATGATATAGAAGAGGTGGATTATAAGAGAATGCGCTGGATTATAGTCAATAAAGTGGACAAGTAAAATTAGGAAAAAAATAAGTTTTCTCTTTGAATGGGAGACAAGTCGCGATTATGAGAATGCGGTCTGAGAGAATTGTAGAAGCCATTGATGTAAGAAAAAAGACTTCGTTTCAATTGATCGAGAGATTGATAAGAACGTCTGTCGGTTTCTTCCTTCTTAAGATATTTGAAGAAGCATTCGACAACGGCGTTATCGTAGGGATGCCCCTTTGCAGAAAATGACTGGACGAAATGAAATTCATCCAGAACCCTTCGAAAATCATCAGAGGTAAACTGTGAGCCACGGTCAGAATGAAAAATGAGACCAGGAGAAGGATTTCTGGCAGCAACAGCATCACGAAGGGTATCAATTGCCAGAAAGCGATCCATTTTTGGGGAAACGCGATAAGCAATGACTTTGCGGGAAAACAGGTCGAGAATTACACATAGATAGTAAAATCTTCCGGCAACACGAAGGTAAGTAAAATCACTCACCCAAACGAGATTTGGTTCTGGCTGATCGAAATTCTGAGCGAGAATATTTTCGCAGGCAATATTCTGAGAGAAATGACGAGGGCGAGGAGGCTTTATAGTGCTCATTTTAGGGAGATTCATGGTTTTCATGAGTCGGTACACTCGACCGACACTGATATGGATGCAATAATCACGCTGAAGACAGATTTGGATTTTATGCGCACCTAATCTCTTATCCGAAGCAGCATAGATTTCAAGGATACGAGATCGGATCTCGGTATTTTCTATTTCTCTAGCAGAAGGTCTATGGTTCAGAAATTTGTAATATGTACTGCGATTAACCTTCAGAACACGGCAGAGAGTAGAAATTGAATGTTGATGAGACAGAGCACGGATAGCGATCAATCGTTGCCTGAGTGTGGCATGAATATTGCAATGGCTTTTTTTAATATAAGGTTTTCCTCCTCAAGCTGCGCATTCCGTTTTTGAAGTTCTTTGATCTGCTGAGCAGTTACGACTGTATTGTCATCCAGTTTCACTTCGGAATATTGACGCAGCCAATTTGTCAGGGCATTAGAAGAAACTCCATATTCTGCTTTGATTTGAGCGTAGGTCTTTCCTGAATGATAAAGGTTAACGATGGTTTGTTTGAATTCTGGCGTGTACTTGTTTTGCTTTTTGGTAGACATGCGATCACTCCTTTTGGTTTGTCTATTATTATACTTCACTTGTCCACTTTTTTAATATACATCCACGCCATTTAAAGCCTGAAAATTCAAGATCCAGATTCCGTGGGGTAACGATGCACAAATGTGGAAAGTGGACAGCGAGACTGACCATAAATGGAAAGAGGAAAACGCTCGGATATTTCACCACGCAAGAGGACGCGGCAAGAGCATATAACAGGGCTTATGAAGAATACACAGGCAGGGAGGGACCAAATGTAATATGAGTAAGAAAGAAGTAAAACCAGTCAGGGCTCAGGACTTTGCAGGACACAGGTGGGACGGCCCCGTGCTGGACCATGCATCGCGGAAACATGCCCTGCTCACAGCATCCGGTTCAGAGCGATGGAGGCACTGCACACCATCCGCCCGGCTGGAAGACCAGTTCCCAAATGCATCATCCGTCTATGCTGAGGAGGGGACAGCGGTACACGAGTATTGTGAGTACCTTGTCAGAAAGGATCTCCACGAGCGTGTCCAGATGCCGCAGTCAGATTTCTATACGGAAGAAGTTCTGGGATATGCGGAAATTTACAGGCAGTTTGTCATGGAGCAGGTTGAAAAATTGAAACGGGAGGGGCTGAACCCTATGGTCCTGGTGGAGGAGCGGCTTGACTTCTCTAATATCGTGCCGGAAGGATTCGGTACAGGGGACTGCCTGATTGCCGCGGAAGGTAAACTGCACGTTATTGATTACAAGAACGGCTATCATCATGTGGATGCGGAAAGGAACAGCCAGCTGATGCTGTATGGCTGCGGGGCATTAAATGCTTATGACTATGTCTTTGATGTAGAGGAAGTTTCCATGACGATTGTGCAGCCGAGGATAGAAAATATCTCCACATTCACTTGCAGCAAAGAAGAACTGCTGGCATGGGGCGAAGAGCTGAAACCCGTTGCGAAAATGGCTTTTGAGGGAAAAGGAGAACAGAATCCAGGAGAATGGTGCCATTACTGCAGGGCAAAACATGTCTGCAGGGCTTGTATGGACGCGGCGTTATCGCTTGCCAGGGAAGAGTTTCTCGATCTGGATGACGGCATCCTGGCTGATACAGCAGAAGAAACAGATGTCACAGCACCTTATAATCCGGATGAATCCGCACCCGTATTTAAAGCGCCGGGGCTGGTGAGTTTCCCGGAACTGGTAGCGGTCCTGCCAACCCTGAACCGTATCTCGTCCTGGATAGAGTCTGTTTTTGCTTTTATATCCGGGGAGGCGATCAACCATGGTGTGGCGGTGGACGGTTATAAAGTGGTGGAAGGCAGGACCAAGCGGGTATTTACTGACACAAAAGCAGTCATAAAAGCCGCGGAGGAACAGGGTTATACGGATATCTATAAGCAGGAGCTTCTGACCCTTACGGAGTTTGAGAAGATGATGGGCAGAAAGAAGTTTGCACAGATCCTTGGAAAGTATGTGGCCAAGCCTCCCGGAAAGCTGGCGCTTGTCCCGGAGAGCGACCCAAGGCCGGCAGTGGACGTAAGCAGTGCCGGGGATGAATTTGAGGCATTGGAATAGTGGGTTCCAGTCCGCACACCAAAGACACACAAATTATCCGGGGCGCATATTTATTCGCCGGTCCTGTACGTCCTTTTATAGCAGAAAAAATGATTATGGAGGGAAACATTTATGGCAAACCAGAAGAATTTCAGCGCAACAAAAGTGATCATCCCGTGCCGCATTTCCTTTGCGAACATCTGGGAAGCGAAATCAATTAATGGAGGGGAAGAAAAGTATTCCGTATCCTGCGTGATTCCAAAGTCGGATAAAAAGACCATCGCTAAGATCCAGAAAGCTGTGGAGGCGGCGAAGGAGGACGGGAAGACCCGCAAATGGAGCGGCAAGATCCCGCCGAACCTGAAACTTCCGCTCCGTGACGGTGATATCGACCGCTCGGATGATGAGAATTATCAGGACTGCTATTTCCTCAATGCCACCAGCAAGGATGCCCCGCAGGTGGTTGACCGCAGGGTGCAGCCGGTCACAGACCCGATGATGGTGTATTCCGGCTGTTACTGCAACGTATCCGTAAATTTCTACGCATTCAATGCGAACGGAAACCGTGGCGTTGCGGCGGGGCTTGGGAATATCCAGTTTGTGAAAGATGGGGAACGCCTGTCAGGGAAGGCTTCAGCGGATGCGGACTTTGATGCTTTGGAGGATGACGGTGGGGATGTCCTTGGGGATGACACGCCGGATTACTTGAGCTGACCCTTTGATGAGACAGATGGGACACATGGGAGGGCGGGAGGAATCCTTCCCTCCCTTTTTACATGCGGCGGAGGTGATTGAATGAGTGAAAGAACATCGGGGGAAAAGCCAAAGGTACTTGGGATCGATATAGAAACATTTTCTAATGTAGACCTCACCAAATGTGGCGTCTACAAATATGTGGAGGGTGATTTCCATATCCTTCTGTTTGCTTACGCTTTTGATGATGAAGAGGTAAAAATTGTGGATATGGCCTGCGGGGAAAGCATCCCGCAGGAAGTCCTGGATGCCGTTGATGATCCGGATATCATCAAAGCTGCATGGAACGCACAGTTTGAACGGACCTGTATCGGGCATTACCTTGGGCGGGTACTGGACCCGGATTCCTGGAGGTGTTCCATGGTACACGCCGCCTCTCTTTCGTTGCCGCTGGCGCTGAAGAATGCGGCAAAGGTATTAAAGACCGGACAGCAGAAGGACAGGGCAGGAGAGAACCTGATCAAATATTTTTCCGTCCCATGTAAGCCGACTAAGGCCAACGGCGGCAGGACAAGGAACCTGCCGGAGCATGATCCGGAAGGATGGCAGAAGTTTAAGGATTACTGCCTGCAGGATGTACGGACGGAGCGTGACATCCGAAAACGGCTGGAGGCATTCCCGATGCCGGATCAGGAGTGGGACTATTACCATATGGACCAGAGGATCAATGACCGGGGAGTGCAGATTGATACGGAACTGGTGGAGATGGCAATTGCCTGTGACCTGATTCTGTCGGATGAAATGGGCAAAAGGGCATATGAGCTGACCGGCCTTGAGAACCCGAACAGCGTCTCACAGCTGAAGAACTGGCTTGAGGGACGGGGGATTCCGGTGGAGAGCCTTGGGAAAAAGGATGTGGCGGCAATGATCACAGACCTTGATAAGAATGGCTGCGACCAGGAGGCGCTGGATATGCTGAAACTCCGGCTCCAGATGGCAAAGTCCAGTGTGAAAAAGTACCAGGCTGCACAGCGGTGCGTCTGTGAGGACGGAAGGGCAAGGGGGCTGTTCCAGTTCAATGGGGCCGCAAAGACAAACCGGTGGGCTGGCCGTCTGATCCAGCTGCAGAATCTTGTGAGAAATGAGATCAGCACACTGGATGAAGCCAGGGAGCTTGTAAAAATGGGGGAGTTTGAACTTTTGGAATCCATCTATGGGAATGCACCCGATATTCTTTCGCAGTTGATCCGGACGATGCTGGTTCCGAAGGAGGGGTACGAGTTTATTGTTGCTGACTTTTCCGCCATTGAGGCGAGGGTGCTGGCATGGCTGGCCGGGGAGCAGTGGCGGCTGGATGCTTTCCGTAATGGGGAGGACATATACTGCGCATCGGCATCACAGATGTTCGGCGTGCCCGTAGTAAAGCATGGGGTCAATGGGGAACTGAGGCAGAAAGGGAAGGTTGCGGAACTGGCGTGC
>NZ_JAOQJU010000010.1:0-37818 GCF_025567385.1 Dorea acetigenes | reverse complement strand
GAAGCTGGCTTATCTGAAACCGAGGCTCCAGCCTAACAGGTTTGGGAGGATGAGCCTGACCTTTGAGGGGATGGGCGCAAACAATAACTGGGCGAGGCAGGAGAGCTACGGAGGCCGTATGGTGGAAAACTGTACACAGGCAACAGCGAGGGACATCCTTGCGGAAGCCATGCGGCGGCTGGAACAGGCTGGGTTTGAGATTGTCGGCCATGTACACGATGAAGTGATCATTGAGGCGCCGGTTGGAAGATACAAGGTGGACGAGGTCTGCCGGCTGATGGCAGAAAACCCTCTGTGGTGCCCGGACTGCCCTTTGGACGCTGCCGGTTACGAAGCGCCTTCTTATTATTTCAAGGATTAGAGGTGGAAAAATGGCTCATGTATTATCAGTCAAAGACGGGAGAAATGTGGCTGTGTTCGGCATCCGTGACATTCTTGATATTGTAGGGGATTGTGCTGGCAATGATATCCGGCATTATTTGGAAGAACACCTTGCGGATATCGGGGAGATGGAAGCAGAATTTGAACTTGCGGACAAGGAGCATGAAAAAGAACTGGAACGGCAGGGGGAGCACCAGCGGTCCGTGCTGAGCGATATTAAGGAGGAGGCGGAAACCCTGGAAGAACTGCTCCATGCCCAGAGGCTTGACCGTAAGAAACTGCAAAAGGCAGCAGACAATATCTGGCGGATATGCAGCCGGGAATTGTGAAGGAAGCATATCCGTTCCGTATTGATTGGATTCTAAAGGAGGGTGACGATGGCAAAAGCAGGAAGACCAAAAAGTGAGGAGAAAATCCGGGAGGAAAGGGAGCAGTTTCCTGTCTGTGGGGCGCACCCGGACTGCCATGCGTGGCAGGAAGGAAGATGCATTGCCCTTATGGATAACAGTTTTGGGGAACGGGACTGCCCGTTTTATAAAAATAAGAGCAGGAACCGGAAAGGACAGCAAGAATGCCTGAAATGTCTGGTCAAAAATGGCAGGACAAATCTGTTGGAAAAATATAAAAAGGTGCTGGGCAGACTGGGTGTGTTTGATGCTGCAGACGGATATATGGAAACGGCGGCAGCGGAATTAGAGCGGTATGATGGGGAGTGCATGAAAAACTTCCTGTCAGGTAATTCCGTACCGGAGGAGGGTGAGGATGAATGGGAAGACTGAGGGCTGCATTGCAGGAGGAACACTGCCGGGAGGTGCTTCCGGCAGTATGGAGGAGTGCTATGAGAACCTGGTCACCGCTATTGTGAAACAGGCGGTACGGGATTACGAAAGGATTCTGCTCCAGTTGTTTTCCCGCCCTACGGGGGAAAAGCAGGTACGCTTGAACATGGAAAAGGTGGAACTTGAGGTGTTTTTCCATTCTGCCTGGTATGGGACGTTGACAGACATTGACGGGGACAGGCTGATCCGCACGATGCGATCCCATGCTTTGGATAAGGCAAAAGAAATAATCAGAAAGAAGCACCAAAAACGTCTGAAGGAGATGGGAATGGCAGCGGGCGGTGCTGATAAGGTCAGCAAATCAGCGGAAAAAGTCTGACATCGGAAGGAGGATTTTATGAAAACAGGCAGAAGTTTAAAAGAAGTCATGGCGGAACTGGACCGTCAGAGCAGGGCGAAGAGGGATTATATCGGGCCGGCCGAGGCATTCCGTCTCAGGGATGACGGCCGGACATTTGAGATCAACCATGCAGTTTCCGGGCAGCAGGAGGTCTTTGATACCAGCCAACTTTTCCACAGGCAGGTGGCATCGGCACTTGGCATCCCGGCAAAGTATTATGACATGATGTCGGCGCAGAAACCGGAACTGCTGGCAGAGAACGTGAACGCATGGTTTGCGGATAAGACGGGCAGCTATATGATCCGCTCCATGGATTACGGCAGCGGTTCGGTGGCAAGGGCGCTCCTTTCGGAACGGTACCGCCGTATTGACAATATGGATATCGCCACGGCAGTCCTTCCGTTATTTGCCGGGCAGGAACAGTATGAAGTGGTTTCCTGTGAGGTGACGGAGAACCGTCTGTATTTAAAAATCGTGAATCACCGATTGGAGATGGCGGTTGCTCCGGGAGACTATGTACAGGCCGGCGTGGTGATCTCAAACTCAGAGGTCGGCCTTGGTTCCGTTTCCGTACAGCCGCTGGTCTACCGCCTTGTGTGTACGAACGGAATGATAGTCAATGACATGGGCGAACGGAAGAACCATGTGGGAAGGACTGCCAAAGCGTTAGAGGACAGCTTTCACATTTATTCGGATGAGACTATTGAGGCGGAAGACAAGGCGTTTCTTCTGAAACTCCGGGATGTGACGGCTGCGGCGATTGAAGAGAGCCGTTTTGCACAGGTAGTGGGCAGATTAAAAGAGGCGGCCGATGTGCCGATTACAGGAAAGGTGCCGGAGGTGGTGGAACTTACCGGCCGCAGCTATGGGCTGAACCAGGACGAGCAGGACAGTATCCTGCAGTATCTGATTTCCGGCGGTGACCTCTCACAGTACGGTTTATCCAATGCCATCACGCGGGCAAGCCAGGAGGTAGAGTCTTACGACCGGGCGACTGCGCTGGAGGGCATCGGGTGGCAGGTAGCAACGATGACGGGGCAGCAGTGGAAGGAGCTGAACGGATAATGGCGGGATGGAACAGAAATGATGAGATTATCCGTGAGAGGGAAGTGTATGTGGACGACCAGTGCTGTGAAAACTGCCGTTACTGGTGCGGCTGGGACCCGGTAGAAAGCGCGAATGGATGCAAAAACTACAGCCACCCGGATTATGAGCAGCGACCGGAGGGCAGATGGTGCCCGTATTGGAAAGGCGGGAGATAAATGAGGGAGTCAGCAGTTGAAAAAGCATTTGTTGATGCCGTCCGGAAAGCGGGAGGAGAGGCACTTAAATTCACATCGCAGAGCAGGAATGGGGTACCGGACCGTCTGGTACTCTTTTTTAGCGGGAAAGCGGCATTTGTGGAACTGAAAGCACCGGGAAAACAGATGCGCCCCCTGCAAAGGAAACGGCGTAAGCAGCTGGAGGCGCTCGGCTTCCCGGTCTTCTGTGTGGACAGCATGAAACAGATACAGCCGGCAATCAGGGCGCTGGCGGAATGGAATCCGGGGGAGCCGATCCCCACGGGCATTGGGGTGCAGGTACCGGAGATTGAAAATGCAGAACTGCCCGCAAAGGATACAGAGGCAGGGAAAGGGGATGATGCCCGATGAAGTTCATACCGCATGAATACCAAAGCTATTGTATTGAGTATATCAAATCTCATCCAATCGCAGGACTATTTCTGGATATGGGCCTCGGCTGAGAGCAAGACAGTAATCACTTTATCCGCGATCCGGGACCTGATGCTGGATAACTGTGAAGTGTCCAAGGCGCTGGTGATCGCACCTCTCCGTGTGGCAAGGGACACATGGCCGGCTGAAGCAGGGAAATGGGATCATTTGGAAGATATAGACGTGTCAGTTATTGTGGGGGATAAGAAAACAAGGATAGCCGCTTTGAACCATCCGGCAATGGTTTATGTGATTAACCGGGAGAATGTAAAGTTTCTTGTAGAATATTACGAGAAAAATGGGTTGCGATGGGATTTTGACGCCGTTATTATTGATGAACTTTCCTCGTTCAAGAACCACCAGTCACAGCGTTTCAAGTGGCTGCGGAAAGTGCGTCCGTTTGTGAAGCGTATGATAGGGCTGACCGGTACGCCAACTTCCAATGGACTTATGGATCTGTGGGCGGAGATTGGAATCCTTGACGGTGGGGAACGTCTGGGGCGTTTCATCGGCAGATACCGGGAGGCATACTTTAAGGCCGGAAGCATGAACCCACAGACAGGGGTGGTATTCCAGTATGTCCCGCGCCCCGGAGCAGAGGAGCAGATTTATGGGAAGATTGCCGATATTACGATTTCCATGAAAGCGATGGATTACCTCCATATGCCGGACTGTGTGCCGGCCTGGCACTATGTGGAGATGGATAAAAAAGAGCGGAAACTTTACGATATGCTGCGTAAGGATTTGATCATCCCTTTGAAGGATGCGGATATCGACGCAGCCAATGCCGCTTCTCTGACAGGGAAGCTCCTGCAGATGGCAAACGGTGCGGTCTATGACGAGAACAGCGCCGTGCGGGAGATCCATCAAAGAAAATTGGAAAAACTGGAGGATCTGATTGAAGCCGCCAACGGCCAGTCTGTCCTTGTCGCCTACTGGTTCAAGCATGACCGGCAGAGGATTGTGGAGCATCTGTCAAGTATGGGGTACAAGCCGCGGGATATCAAAGAATCCAAAGATATCAGGGACTGGAACGGAGGGAATATTCAGGTAGCCCTTATCCATCCAGCCAGCGCAGGACATGGATTAAATATCCAGTCGGGCGGACACATCCTGATCTGGTTCGGACTGACATGGAGCCTGGAACTTTACCAGCAGACCAATGCCAGACTCTGGCGGCAGGGGCAGACAGATGTGGTGACGATCCACCATATCATCTGTAAGGATACGGTAGATGAGGACGTGATGGCGGCACTGGAGCAAAAAGATATCACACAGGAAAAGCTGATCGCGGCAGTGAAGGCGAGGCTGTATTGATACTGGAAACATGGAGCACACAGGAATTTTGCCGGAAGGAGGGTGGACGATGAATGACAAAACGGTCAATGCCGGACAGAACCAGGAGGCAGGGCAGAACCCGAAAGCGGAGCAGGATTCGGGAGAAGTGTTTTTTCAGGAGGCTGCCCTTTTTCTGGCAGAAACATATGGAAGGATGCTTGATGACAGGGTACAGCTTAAAGCGTTGATTGATGCCGGGGTTATCCCGTATACAGAGGAAATGGCAATCCGGGATTTGTCTGCCGTAAGTGTGGGTTACAATACCGAGCGGGTACAGACGAGTAATATCAGCAATATCCCGGAGCGGATTGCCGCTTTGCTGGACAGCGGGTATGTGGAGAAGATGAACAGGCGGCTGAAACAGGAAATGGCTGAAACGGCCAGGGATTACGCATATCTTTGCTGGAAGATCGAAACCGTGGAAACCGCTATGAGGGAGCGGATGAGCAAAAAAGAACAGGATATTTTTGAAAGGATTTTTTTGAGAAAAAGGACCTACCGGCAAATATGCGCTGCCTATAAAAAAGGGACTTTGCATAATAAACAGATCAGTCAGACAAAGAAAAAATGTTTGCAGGCAATAGCCGATCATCTGAAGAATGCCAGCTGTTTTCCTATGTATAGCCGGTACATGGATAATCTGCGGAGGGAATGCCAGCAGGAAAAGGAAAGAAAGGAATAAATAAAATGACTGAGAAACCTGTAAAGAGGGGATTTGGATGGAAACGCATGGGGGATGTACATAAAGCTGACGCGGAGTGTGCCATCATGCTCAAAGAAATCATCCGAAGGCTGCCGGAACTAAGGGAATACTGCCGCTATTTTGAGAGCAGGAGAAAAAGCCTGCTTACTATGGCAGAGATTG
Organism: Dorea acetigenes; assembly: GCF_025567385.1. Classification (NCBI taxonomy): domain Bacteria; kingdom Bacillati; phylum Bacillota; class Clostridia; order Lachnospirales; family Lachnospiraceae; genus Dorea; species Dorea acetigenes. The sequence goes on along the minus strand of NZ_JAOQJU010000010.1, from coordinate 32,343 downwards.
AGGAGGGGGAGATTACCTTCCTGAATGTGGGAAAAATAAAAGAACTGATGGGACTGCCGATGTCAGAAGAGGACAAGAAAGCCTTGTTTGCTTATTTTGATGCCAGTACCCAGATCATGGTTTTGGAAACCGGAATGGAGGGGCTCCCAGAGGGCCAGTACCGTGAAATTGCCTATGACCGGTATTTTGAAAGGATGAGCTATCAGGAGATTATGCAGAAGCACAGTGTGAATAAAAAAACTGTCCAGAGAGCGCTGGGAAAAACTAAGGCTTATCTTCTTACTTACTCCAGATGGTATTTGGACTTGGCGGGAAAGGTAAAAGAGTCAATCAACCAGTAAAAGTGTCCCTTTTTGCCCTCTCCGGGATACCAAAGCGATATGCTATTATTATAATGCGCAAGAGCAAACGAAAAAGCCAGAGCGGGAACAGCCATGACAGTTTCCATTCTGGCTTTTCTTATGTGATTGAATGGAAGGAGGAGAAAAATGATATGGGCAGGAAAAACCGTAGGAAAAAATCTGCGTATACCAGAAAGATGAAAACGGGTGCAAAACGTCTGGTAACGATGAAAATGGAGCAAGTACATACCGGCTGCGATGAAAATTTTGAAATGCCAGAACAACAGAGCAGTTTGGGGCCACATCGTGGTGACATTTGGTTTGCAGAGCTTGGGAAGCATCCGGGGACAAGTGTCCAGGAAGGATGCCGGCCGGTATTTATTATGAGCAATGACACGGCAAACGGGCATTCCGGTACTGTGACAGTCGTGCCGATGACTTCCAAGAAGAAAAAAGCATATCTTCCAACGCATGTTTTGACGGAAGCGTCAGACTGTCCTAGTCTTGAACCTTCCATGGTGCTGGCGGAGCAGGTGACTACCATTGGCAAGTGCGCCCTCAAAAGTTTTGTAGGGCATGTTGGAGAGGACAGAATACATGAGATTGAAAAGGCCGTGGAGGTGCATCTGGGTATTACGTCACGCCGTATATCTGACAGGTGGAATGCCTGTATTAGCGGCAAAGGAGTGTGAGAATTTGTGGGCACAGTTAATTTTGTAAACATCCCGGCGGATTTAAAAGAGTCCTGCCGGTTCTGCGTATGGAAGAAAGAAAAGGGGAAAGGCAGGTCTGCTCGCCTGACGAAAGTTCCTTATAACCCCGTTACCGGGCAGAAGGCCCAAAGCAATAATGGGGAGACTTTTTCAGATTTTGCCACTGCAATGAAATCTTTTGCGATGGGCGGATATGACGGTATCGGAATCCGGGTTTCCTCCGGCATTGGTGCCATTGATATTGACCACTGTATCCGGGAGGACGGCACCTTAAATGACGTGGCGGCTTCCGTACTGGGAGTTTTTAAAGATGCATACTTTGAACGTTCCCCGTCCGGCAGCGGACTTCGTGGGTTCTTCCATGTGGATGCGGATTTCATTTTTGATAAGACGATTTATTACATCAATAATCGGACGCATGGGCTGGAAGTGTATCTTCCGGGAGCAACGAACCGATTTGTAACCGTCACAGGGGACCAGTACCGCGCAGGTTCGGTACCGGCGGATATGGGAGCACTCCAAAATGTACTGGACACGTTCATGAAACGGAAATCCCAGGTGGTGAACACACACATTGAGCCGTGTTCCTATCTGACAGATGAGCAGGTACTGGAACATGCGAAAAAGTCTGCCAATGGAGAACGGTTCACCGACTATTATAACGGCAATTGGCAGAGATACTTTGATAACCAGTCAGATGCGGATATGGGGTTCCTCTCCATGCTGGCATTCTGGTGTGGATGCGATGAGGAACAGATGGACCGTATTTTCCGTACTTCCGGCATGATGCGCCCGAAGTGGGACAGAAAACAGGCAGGTACGACTTATGGAGGGATTACTATCCGCAATGCGGTGGCAACCTGCCAGCAGATTTACCTGCCGGTGGATGTACACAATATTTCCAATGGAGCGGAGGAGGACTTTGCCGATTTGGAAAGAGAACAGAAGAAAGCTGCTGATTTCCAGGCCGATCTTTCCAATATTACCTTGACACTGGAGGAAATGAAACCGCATTCCAACCCAAGATATGGACGGGATGAAATCGGCATCGGGAATGCCTTTGCTGATTTTTTTCTTCCCATTGCCCGATATAACCGTGACCGTGGGATATGGTATGTCTATGACGGGCGGATATGGCGGCCGGATGAGGGAGGTCTGAAAGTGGCGGAGCTTGCGAAGCTGCTGGCAGATAAGCTGTATACATTCGCCCTTCAGATCAAGGATGAAGATACCCGTAACCGTTATATCAAACGGGTACAGAAGCTGCAATTGAGAAAGAACCGGAAAACAATGGTGGAGGATGCCAAGTCAGTGCATCCGATTCCCATGTCAGCCTTTGACCGCAGTACCCATTTGTTTAATTGTCAGAACGGTACGCTTAATTTACAGACGATGGAGTTCCGGGAGCACAGGCCGGATGATTTCCTGACGATGGTATCCGGAATTGCCTATGATCCGAATGCGGTCTGCCCGCGTTGGAATTCATTTATCAGCGAAGTTATGTGTAACGATAGTGAACTGGCATCTTACCTTCAGCGGGCACTGGGTTACGCTTTGACAGGAGATACATCACTTGAATGTATGTTCATTCTCTATGGCGCGACTTCCCGAAATGGCAAAGGTACCACAATGGAGACATTTCTTAAAATCATGGGCGACTATGGGAAAACCTCTAATCCGGAGATGCTGTCTACAAAGTTTGGAAACACCAATGCCTCCGGACCGTCTGAAGAAATCGCCCGTCTTGCGGGTATCCGTTTTGTGAATATCTCGGAGCCGGAGAAAAAGATTACATTCAATGCCGCACTGGTTAAGAGGCTCACGGGGAATGACACCATCAATGCCAGATACCTGCATGAAAACTCTTTTGATTTCAGACCAGTGTTTAAGATTTTCATTAACACGAATTATCTGCCGAATGTGTCAGATATGACGCTGTTTGATTCCGGGCGCCTGAAGATTATCCCTTTTAAACGCCATTTTGAAGAAGCAGAGCAGGATAAGGGGCTGAAAGCCCTGTTTGCTGAAGAAGAAAATTTATCCGGAATCTTCAACTGGTGTTTGGAGGGGTATAAAGAATTCCGAAAGTTCAGGCTGGCATCCCCAAATGCTGTGGTAGAAGCAATCCAGGATTATCGGAATGATTCTGACCGTATCGGGCAGTTTATTGAAGCGTGGCTGGAAGAAGGGGAGGCGTATGAGGTTCGTTCTGCCGCCGCATATAAGCTCTACTCAGACTGGTGCAGGAAGTACAACTATAATGCAGAAAATGTGAAGAACTTTAAAAATGCAATGGAGAAGAGATTCACAATTGAACGCCGGAGACCGAAAGATGGCGGAGAAAAGACCTCTCTAATTATTGGATGCAGATTCCGGGAGCAGGAGCTTGGAGAAGAGGATGAACAAAACGATGTGCTTCAGGATGCGAAAAAAGAGTTTAAACCTGTGTAGTCCAGCAATTTACCAGCACTTTTAAGTATTTTTGAAAAATGGAAGTTCCCTTTGAAAAAATATGGGGCAGGACGTGGCAAGTAAAAACCGTATTTTCTATTTATTATTTTCTTTTATATATTTTACTGTTTTTACTTGCCACAAGTTGCCCCAAAAAGAAAATGAAAGGAATTCAAATGGTTTGCACGAGATATGGCGTTAACGGTTTTTCTTATGCCGATCCTGCGATTGGCGGATCATTGTGTGTAACGGATCATATCTTACCACAAAGTATATGAGACCATATCAGGCATCTTTTGTGGCAGCTTGCTTTGTGGGAATCCTACAGGGTGAGCAAGGGCAAAGGGCGCCTGCTTTGATACATAAACCAAACGAGAGGAGAATTAAAACTATGAGCAGAATTTTAACATGCGAACAGGTGTCAGACGGGCATCCCGATAAAATCTGCGACCAGGTTGCAGATGCCATTGTGACGGACTGTCTGGTACATGACAAAGAAAGCAGGGTGGCGATTGAGTGTCTGTTAAAGGACAGCCGCCTGATCATTGCCGGTGAACTGACCAGCAAGCACCAGCCGGACTACCGGAGACTGGTGGATGATGTGCTGGAGCGTATCGGAAGGGGAAAGACGGAATACGGCAGGATAGAGATCATCAGCCCGCTGGATGTTGTCCTCATGGTAAGGGAGCAGTCCCCGGACATCGCCCTTGGTGTGGATAAGGGCGGAGCCGGAGACCAGGGCATCATGTTCGGGTATGCCACCAATGAAACGCCGGAACTTCTTCCGGTTACGTTTGCTGTGGCGACCAAGTTCCTGCGGCTTTTGAAGAACCACCCGTCAAAGATGTTCCGGGCAGATGCCAAGGCGCAGGTCAGTTTTGATTACAGTAGCGGGCGGATCACCGCTTTCCTCTGCTCCGTGCAGCACAGCCCGGATGTGGAGGTCAGCGATTTCCGCCATATCATCGAAGGGATGATGGTGCTGGCGGCCTGTGAGTACGGGCTGAATGGTGACTTCGTGAAACTGGTCAATCCGACCGGACGGTTTGTGGTCGGCGGCTCTTTTGCTGACTGTGGTGTGACAGGAAGGAAACTTGCCTGTGATACCTATGGCAGCATTGGCAGGATCGGTGGCGGTGCGCTGTCCGGGAAAGATCCAAGTAAGGTAGACCGTTCGGCAGCGTATATGGCACGGAAGATTGCCCGTGACATTGTGCAGGCCGGATATGCGGAGCAGTGTGAGGTACAGATTGCTTATGCCATCGGGGTGGAACAGCCAGTGTCAGTCAACGTGGACTGCTTCGGTACAGAGTATCAGCCGCTGGATTTCATTCAGGCTTATGTGGATGACAGCTACGATCTGACACCAAGAGGGATTATTAACCGGCTGCATCTCCTGGATGTGGACTACAACCTGGTATCCGCCTACGGTCACTTCGGGAAGCCCGGACTTCCGTGGGAGGAATAAAAAAAGCCTGCGACAATAGCAGGCTTTTAGATTCCCATAATATCGTGAAAATAAGGCAGAGTGGAATATTGATATTTTCGTGAAAATGCCCGTGGATGCATAGGCGAGGTTCCATTGACGTGGTTGATGTATGTATCCACATAATCGTTTGCTTCCTGAACAATGGTTGGAAGATTTCTCATCATTTCAGCATATTCGTCCTGATCGACAAGGGCTGTTGTGTTTGAATCGAAGTAATCAATGTTTTTGATGATAGCTATTTTGGAATAGTCAAGACCGGATTTCGTTTTCTTTGAACGTGCAGTCCCGGTAAACATGAATGCATTTTTGTGTCCGATAGACGAGCGGAACGGCACACAAATAAAGTAATCATCATGTGAATCAATTAACAGGCAGGTATAAGGACGTCCGTGCTTATGCATCAGTTCAGGATATGTAGCAGGAGGGTAGTCCTGGGTAAATTTGGATGACAGGAGTGATAATTCTGAATCATATTCCATTTTTCGACACCTCACAACATAAAAAGGCGAGGTCGACTAGTTGGAGTCAACCTCGCCGGGATTTCGCTTCGCTCGGTCAATTTTTATTTTACCGATGTGTCAGAACCGTCACACATCATCTTCGCTCGGTCAGTTTTTATTTTACCGACGAGTCAGAACCGTCACTCGTCATCATTTAGCGAAGGAAAGAAGAAAGTTCTTCTTTCACTTATATTATATGCGAAAGCGAGCTTTTTATCAAGAGGAATGAATCAGAATTAAAAAATTTTTTTGAATACAAGTAAGCGATATTCTACGCTTTGTAGCACCCCGTCGCTTGCGGAAGCTAAACATACACGTTCATGATATTCTTGCCGTCATGAACGGAATCTGTTAAGCAATGTTTCTGTGCCGCACATTGCGAAGCGTTTTTGTAAAAACAGTGGATGAGATGCACACTGTGAAGAATGTTGAGCATCTAACTCATTGTTATTATAAAGAGCAAGGAACGAAATGGCAATAGTTTAGTTGCTTATTTGTTTAAAAATGGAATCGTCCAGTTTGAAAGAAAAAATGGACGAAAAAAGAAAAAAGTGGACGATTTTTGATTGGAGGTGATAATAATGCCATATAGACCAAACACACCGTGCAGACATCCCGGATGTGCGGCTCTTGTCCCCTACGGACAGAAATATTGTGAAAAGCACAAAGCACTGCACCCGGAAGAAGTGCGGTCAGCTGCAAAGCGCGGGTACGGAAAGAGATGGCAGAAAGCCAGCAGGGAATACCTGCAGGCGCATCCGCTGTGTGTGCTGTGTATGAAGAAACAGCCGCCACGGTATGTGAAGGCGACAGTGGTTGACCACATCACCCCACACCGTGGCGACCAAAAGCTGTTCTGGGACCGGAGCAACTGGAGGAGTTTATGTAAGCAGTGTCATGATAAAAAGACGCGGGCGGAAGACAACAACCCGACCTACACCTATTGAGCAGTGTCTTTCTTAATCACCAGCCGTCCTTCCTCACACTGGATGGACACGAAGCTGCCGGCTGTGAAGCCAAGCTGCTCCAGCCACTTCCCTTCCAGACGTATTTGTGGAGAAAGGTTCCTGCCCTGGTAAGTGTAATAGACTTTCCTGCGGCGGTTCCTTTTCTGTTTCTCTTTCAAAGGTTCATGCCTCCTTTCTTTGCGGTACGGTCATGTTACCTCTGAAAGCAGAATATATCCAGCAAATCCGAGGCCATAATCTACACAGATTTTCGTGGTTTTTCTTGTGTACATTATGGCAGAAAGGGCCCGCCGGGGGCCGGGTTTACTTCTCTGTGGTGAAGTGCCACGGAGACCGCCGCCCCCTCAAACGTAAAAAACCGCGAATTTGATAGGCCGGGGGTCTGGCAGTTACGGCGCAAAATGAAACCAGCAGACGAAGAGGCACGGCAGCACTGCCAGCCCCCATCTTATAAATATCCGAAATGAACCAAAACACATGAAATCCCTTGATAGAATGGGAACTTTTGTGTGTTTTTGTTTGTTCCGGTGGAACATGAAAATCTGGAATGAAACAGGAACGACCCATGCGGCATCCATGCTGACAGGAGGAAAATTTACCTCACTGTTTTTTATGTGTTTTTTGGGATTTTTCCGCAAAATGGGCGGGGTTACGGCGCAGCATGGAAACGGTGCAGCATGAACCACATAGGAGGAGGGGCAACGATGGAAGCAAATACAGAAGCACAGATGCTGGAGGATATGGCGAAACGGTTCTGCCCCAACTGCGGTGCGGCGGTCACGCCAAACGGCAGAGGCCGTCCAAGGATATTCTGCTCGGAACCCTGCAGGTATGCGTGGAAGAACAGAAACCCGCACCCGGAAAACTGGAAATCCACCCGGACGGCTATTTGCCCGGAGTGCGGAAAACCATTTCTGGCAAGCCGGGAGTATGGGAGAGTGAGGAAATATTGCAGCCATGCCTGTGCCAACAGAGGACGGGCGAAACGAAGGGAGCGTGAGGGAAATGAAGGATAAGATTGAAACCATCGGTGTGTACTGCGTCTGCAATACGATGGGTATCTGCGTACATGAGATTGACTACTGTGAGGACAGGGTGCTTGCATCCGCAAATGGAGAAAACCTGCAGTGGTGTCCCATGAATGAACAGACGCCGGAGGGCGGAAAAGAGGCGGAGCCGGGATTCTTATTCGGCTCTTTTTTCGTGCCGTTCTCAGAGGTCATGCGCGTCTGAGTAAAGGAGGACGCATGGATGCAGAAAACTGCACAACTTAAAGTGCTGCCGGTGGGCGTACTCAGGCCGGCCGCATACAATCCCCGTAAGAAACTGAAACCGGGGGATAAGGAGTACGAGAAGATCAAAAATTCCATTATGGAGTTTGGCTTTGCAGACCCGCTTGTGGTCAATTCCGATATGACAATCGTGGGAGGGCACCAGAGATTGGCTGTTGCCATGGAACTTGGCTATACGGAAGTACCGTGTGCGGTGGTTGATGTCGATAAAGTCCGGGAGAAGGCGCTGAACATTGCCCTCAATAAGATCACGGGTGCGTGGGACGATTCCCTGCTGGCTGATCTGCTGAAGGATTTGGAAGACAGCGAATTTGATCTGGGAAAGACAGGATTCGAGCCGCCGGAGATTTCTGAAATCTTCAATAATGTACATGACAAAAATGTGCAGGAAGATGATTTTGATACGGAAAAGGCGGCAGAAGCAGAGGCTTTTGTGGAACCGGGGGATATCTGGATTCTTGGACGGCACCGGCTGATGTGCGGCGACTCCACAAAACCGGAGGACGTAGCGGTTCTGATGGATGGGAAGAAAGCAAACCTGTGTATCACGGACCCGCCGTATAACTGTTCTTATGAGGGTGGTACTGGAATGACCATCATGAATGACCAGTGGACAGATGGTGAGAAGTTCTACCAATTCCTGCTGGATGCGTTCAGAAATGTGTATGAGAACCTGACGGACGGCGGGGCGGTTTATATTTTCCATTCGGATGCGGAGAAGGTGAATTTCTTCAATGCTACGGTTGCGGCAGGCTTCCATTATTCTACAACCTGTATCTGGGTGAAAAATGCGCTGGTGATCGGACGGATGGATTATCAGATGCGCCATGAGCCGGTAATCTATGCGTTTAAGGATACCGCACGGCATAATTTTTACGGTGACCGTAAACAGACCACTATCTGGGAGTTTGACCGGCCAACGAAATCCAAGCTGCATCCGACCAGCAAGCCCCTTCCCTTGATCGCATATCCAATGAGGAATTCATCCCAGGCAAACGGAATTGTACTGGATCTGTTCGGTGGTTCCGGTTCCACCCTTATGGCGGCGGAGCAGCTTGACCGCATTGCCTGTCTGATGGAGCTTGATCCAAAGTATGCATCTGCGATTGTCCGCAGGTATGCAGCGTATAAAGGAGAAACAGTGGATATCACGGTAATCCGCAACGGGCAGAAACTCCGGTGCGATGAAATTTATATCCTGGAGAATGAAGATTTTTCCTTTAAAGAAGGCAGCGTGGATGAGAAACAAAAGGGCTGTAAGAAGAAAGCGGGTAGGGAAAATGGAGCATCCGTCTAATTTTGTGGATTTGACAGGGAGAAAATTCCAGTCATGGACAGTGGAAAGCCTATCTCATACAAAAGGCTGGCGGCTCTATTGGAACTGCCGGTGCGATTGTGGAAACCAAAAAGTGATGCGCGGCGACAGTATCCAGAAAATACAAGTACCTTATTGCAGCCAGTGCAAGCCGAGGAATGCCGTGCTGGACATTGACGCAATCCCCGATGGTGTAGCAGCGCAGGTGAGGGAACGTAAGAGCGGAATATTTCAGAATACCTTTATCGTGGACGGACCGGTTGTGTATGGTTATACGTCCAATGCTGAGTGCTTTTTGTTTGATACGGCTGATATTGAGAAGACAAAGAAGCACACATGGAGCAGGAAGCATATGCGGGATGGCTGGTATGTGTATACGGTCGTTAAACAGAAATTCACTTATTTTCACACTTTGATTCTGGATAATCTGGAGTGCAGGAAAAGAATAGACCATATCAATAGGGATAAACTTGACAACCGCAGGGAAAACCTGCGGTTTTGCTGTGACCAGCAGAATGCATTTAATCAGGGGATGCCAAAGACGAATACACTTGGGTACAAAGGTCTGGCGAAACATACAAGCGGAAGATGGAACGCTGTCATTACTTTTTGCCAAAAGAAGATCAGTCTTGGCCTTTATGACACAAAGGTTGAAGCGGCAGCAGTATATGACGCGGCGGCAGAGCTGCTTTTTGGTGAATTTTGCAGGCTGAACAGGGAGTGTGTTGCCGGCGTCCCTCACGCGACACCGGATCAGAGATCTTATGTGGTATACCGTTGTCTGAAAAGGCTGGAAGGAATCCAATGGGCGCAAAATCCGGAACTTTTGGATGCCGCGTTTAGACGTTTGCACCGGGAACAGGAGGGGCTGGCAGCATAGGAGGAAATCATGATAAAAAATAAAAATGAACTGACTCTCGGCAGCCTGTTTGACGGTTCCGGGGGTTTTCCACTGGCCGGCATCCTTGCCGGGGTGACGCCTCTGTGGGCATCCGAGATTGAGCCATTTGCTGTACGTGTAACTACTGCAAGGCTTCCGCAGATGAAACACTATGGAGATGTTTCGGGTATCAGCGGGGCAGACCTCCCGCCTGTAGATATCATCACTTTTGGGAGTCCGTGCCAGGATATGTCTATCGCCGGGAAAAGGGACGGTCTGGACGGCTCACGTTCCAGCCTGTTTTATGAGGCGATCCGGATCGTGAAAGAAATGAGGGAGAAGACCAATGGAGAGAAACCAAGATTTATCTGCTGGGAGAATGTCCCCGGCGCTTTCTCCAGCAACAAAGGAGAAGATTTCAGGGCGGTCCTTGAAGCCGTCATCGGCATTAAAGAACCGTCCGCCCAGGTGCCTGCGCCTGGTAAAAAAGGCTGGCCCTACGCCGACTATTATGTGGGAGACGGATGGTCAGCCGCATACAGAGTCCTTGATGCACAGTGGTGGGGAGTGCCCCAGAGAAGAAAACGTATCTTCCTTGTCGCAGATTTTGCAGGGGAACGTGCCCCGGAGATATTATTTGAGTCCGAAGGCGTGTCGGGGTATTCTGCGGAGGGCTTCCGTGCGTGGCAAAGAGCTGCCGGAGATCTTGCGGATCGCGCTGGAGAGGCAGGCTGCGGAGGAACCGGAAGGATCGTCCTGAATGACCAGGGCGGGAGCCGTATGGATGTGACCGAGGAGGTCGCCTGTACCCTGCGGGCCGAGGCACACCATCCCCCATGCGTGATGGAGGCGGCCGGGTTCTGTACGGAGCATTCCGCACAGTCGGGGGGCATCGGGTATGAAGAAGAAACCTCCCCAACGCTCCGGGCCGGAGTCGTCCCGGCGGCGGTCGCATTGGAGAACCATCCGGCGGACAGCCGTGTGAAGATTTCTGAGGACGATAAGGTACAGACACTGACTGGCCGGATGGGGACTGGCGGCGGGAACGTGCCGCTGGTCATGGCTGAGTCAGGGAAACCGCCAGAAGCCGTGATGTATGAGAACCACTCACAGGATACCCGGTATAAAGGACCGCTGGACACAGCACCTACGGTCAATGCCGCTTATGGCATGGGCGGCAATAACCAGCCTTTTATAGTTGAAAAACCAAAGACAATGAAAATCCGCAGCGGATGTGACGGTGGGGGAAAAGGCATTTTATTACAGGATGATAAATCAGCAACCCTCGGATGCAACAACGACCAGACTGTATTCGTGCCTTTCTGCAAAGGGATGCGCCCGCATTCATCTGAGGAAGGCCAGGTCTGGAAAGAAGGGGATGTAGCAAATACGCTGAATACTTTTGATGTCGGGGAAACCCGGTGCAGCGAACTGGTGGTAGGTGCGTTCGGCATCTGTTCCAAGGACAGCAACGCCATGAAATCCGATAATCCGAAGGCAGGGTTTTATGAAGCGCAGACCAGCCGGACACTGGATGCCAATGGCGGGAATCCGGGATGCAACCAGGGTGGGATCGCCATTGTTGCTTTCACGCAGAACCAGAGGGACGAGGTACGGGCGCTTGGAGATAAGTCCGGCGCACTTGCGGCGGAACCGGGAATGAAACAGCAGACCTATGTCCTGCAGGGCAGCATGATCGGCAGGGAGGATAAGAACGGACCGCAGGGCAGCGGTATCAATGAGGATGTGTCCTTTACGCTGGATGCGGCCGACCGCCATGCTGTGGCTTATTGCATGACTACCGGGGAATATTCCCAGGTGGTAAAGGAAAAAGCACCGACTTTGATGGCGAGGGATTATAAAGACCCGCCAGTGGTAAACGATAAGCCTGCACCCGAACCGTACTATATTGTGCGCCGCCTGACTCCGACCGAGTGTGCAAGGCTCCAGGGTTTCCCGGACTGGTGGTGTGCCGGCCTGGGAATCGAGGAACCGACCGCAGAGGAAATAGCGTTCTGGACGGAAGTGTGGGAAACACACCGGAAGGTCATGGGGACATCGAAAAAGCCGAAGACGGAGAAACAGATCCGGAAATGGCTGGCAGATCCATACTCGGACTCCGCTGAGTATAAACTTTGGGGGAATGGGATCGCGCTGCCGTGCGCTTATTTCGTACTGGCCGGTATTGCCTGGGCTGCACAGAACGGGGCGGAAACAGAGGAATGAACGATGGCAGAGGATGCCTTTGCTTCTGATGGGAGACCATAAGGAGCAGGGCAGGCCCCTGCCATAGTACATAGGAGGGATGCTTTATGGGATGGCTGATTGCTATCGGAGCCATTGTTTTTCTTGCGGCCGCATTTTTCGCTGCGTTTTCACTCTGTATGGCTGCCGGGGACGAGGACGATGATGCGGAGCAGATGAAATGGATACAGGATATGGAAGAAAAGCGCAGAAAACGGGAGGATGACCGGAACTTACATTAATGCACAATTCCTTCCCCTGGATTTGTGCATTAGGTCAATTCTGCACATTTGCGTGGATATCCGTTGACTTATACCGGCTTTAGAGTGATTAATACCATACGCCAAAGAATACCGGTGAAAGAACCGGAAAAGGAAAGGAGCAGCAGGTTATGATGAGATTTAAGTTGAACATAGCAGACAGGAAAGAGCTGGTAAAAAGGCTTGGGGAACTTACGGGGACTGCCCCGCATTACACAAGGATGCCAAGATGTGCCTATGAGATTGGAGTTTATACGGTGGAGCGTGACGGCAGCCTTACGGTCGGAGAGGAAGCGGCAGAGCCTGGAATCCTGACCACGTTAAAAGACGAGGGGCTGATCAGGGATGCAGAGGGAATCCTCGAAGCGGCAGCGGAACAACCAGAGCAGGCAGAGACAGAGCCCATCCCGGACAGCGAATACGAGTCAGAGGTGCGGGAAGAGGCAGCAGGTCAGGAAGAAACAGCCGCCCAGGAAGGAATGGAACCGTTGGATCTGGCACTCAGCTTTCCGATGGGAGAACATACAGGAGTTTCCCTAAGAAACCTTGTGAACATGGTCTACAGCAGGGGCCCGCTTCTTAGCAAAGCATCCGGCGGGAACTTCCGTGTGGAAAAGGAGCTGGCAGAGAGACTGCGGGATGATGCCTGCACTGCCACAGTCCAGACCTTTTTGAAAGCGCTGGCAGATTACATGGAAGCACATGGCGGTATGGAGGGGCTTCAGATCACAGAACAGCAGATTTCTTTCACAGGATTTCCAGTTCCGGCAGACCAGCCACACGCTGATGCATTCCTCCAGCTTGCAGCCATGATGAATGCCATGGCGCTTTCCCAGAAACGCATTCAGGCAAAAGAGGTCAGCACGGATAATGAAAAATACGCATTCCGCATCTGGCTCCTCCGGCTTGGGATGAACGGGGATGCCTACAAATCTACCAGAAAGGTGATGATGGAGAACCTCGGCGGCCACGCCGCATTCCGGACACCGGAGGAAGCGGAAAAGGCAAAAGCGAAAAATAAAGCGAAGCGTGAGGCAAAGAAAATAGAACTTGCGGAGCTGGAAGCAGATACCCGTCCGAATGCGGAATTGAATGGTCTGGATGAGGCACAGACGGAGGAGGCTGTGGCGGATGCCGCCTACATTGCCGCAGTCAACGCCAGCTTTGAGGAATAAGCCTTTACTCCCGGTCAGTAACCGGGGCCGGGAAATGATAAGGCGCCTTCTCCATTGTAAGTGATATTACCTCTGAAAGTGTGCATTATCAAGCATTTTTCCTGCCATAAAATACACACTTTCTGCCCCGGATCTTTGGTACATTTATGCCCGTTATCAACTTGCTATTATCTGCATTCAGAGTGATATATAGACACAACAAAAGAGCAGAAAACACCGCAGACAGGCGGCTTTAGCAAAGGAGATAACGAACATGAACGAAAAGACAAGGGCACAGATCGAGGCAATGAAAAACCAGACCATCGGGGTTGAAGTAGAAATGAACAACATTACAAGGGAAAAGGCGGCAAAGAAAGCGGCAGAGTTCTTTGGAACCAGAAGATATGAATACACAGCAGGCCGGAACGGATATTACACCTGGTCGGCATGGGACGCACAGGGAAGGGAATGGAAGTTCCAGAGGGATGTGAGCATCGAGGGACCGGACAGCGAAAAATGCGAGATGGTCACCCCGGTCCTTACCTACGGCGACATCGAGATGCTCCAGCAGCTTATCAGAGTCCTCCGAAAGGCAGGGGGACGAAGCTCGGCAAGCCGGGGCTGCGGAGTCCATATCCACATCGGAGGGCAGGGGCATACGCCGAAAACGATCCGGAACCTGGTCAACATCATGGCGGCACATGAGGAGCAGCTGACACAGGCGGTCCGGATCGACCGCTGGAGGCAGAGCCGCTACTGCCGCACGGTAGACCCGGCTTTTCTGGAGCGTTTAAACCGAAGTAAACCGAAGACCATGGAAGCACTCAGCCGGTGCTGGTACAACGGGGAACGGGACACCAGCCATTATTCAGGGACCAGATACAGAATGCTGAATCTCCATAGTTTTTTCAACCGCTACCACACGATTGAATTCCGGCTCTTCCAGTTTGATGAACCGGGAGACGGCAGACAGGGAGGGCTTCATGCAGGGCAGCTGAAATCCATGATCCAGCTCTGCCTTGCGATGAGCGAACTTGCGAAAGAACTGCGGTACGCAAGCCCGAAGAAACAGCAGGACGAAAACGTGGCCTATGCCTTACGGTGCTGGATGCTCCGGTTGGGATTCATCGGGGAGGAATTCAAAACCGCAAGGGAATATTTCATGCGGAATGCAGAAGGAAACTGCGCATGGAGGCATGGCAGACCGTAAAAACCAGGATGGCATACATAGGCACTTCCGGGCGGAAAACCGCCCTTGGGGTGGTAGAAAAGGAGGCGAAGATATCATGAAAAACGAAACCAGGATGAAACATATGGATGCAGCCCCAAGGGGCAGGGCATTTAAAGTGACGGTATCGGAACTTTACCAGAGGGAGATCACCGTGTACGAATCAGAGATGAAAGAGACCACGCCGGAGGAAGCCCTCCGCATGGTGGAGAACTGGTGGCAGGACAGCCAGATCGATTTAAACGAAGCGGATTTCCAGGGCGTGGACTATTCCCTGACCGGAATAATGGATGCACCGGAAGAAATGGAAGGCGGTGAGTGACAATGGCAGGAATGTTCTCCCTGGGGCTTAGCACAGGGGCAGCGAGGAAACCGAACCGTTTTTATCTGGCCTACGGTTCCAACCTTTCCCTAGAGCGGATGAAAAGCCGCTGCCCGGATGCCGTGGCGCTTGGCACAGCTGTCATTCCCGGCTACCGTCTCCTGTTCAAAAAGAGCAAGACCGGAAGCTACGCAACCATTGAGCAGGATGCCAACTGCTGTGTACCCGCGTTGGTCTACAGGATTTCAGAACTGGATGAAGCCCTGCTTGACCGGTATGAAGGGTATCCCCGGTATTATTATAAGCGGAATTTCCGGCTTTCTGTCACGAGGCTGGATTCCGGCAGGCGGATGAAAGAAAGGAAATGGTGCATGGCTTATGTGATGCACGAGGAACGCACCCTTGGGGAACCGGACATGGAGTATTTCCGGCTCTTGGATGAAGGGTACGGTGAGTGGAATTTTGATACCGATATTCTGGATAAGGGGCTGGCGGACAGTATCGGGATCAGGGCTGCGGGAGAATACATAGAACGCTGCCAGCGAGGGTAAAGTACACAATCTGCGGCCGGTACATTTGGTAAGTTTATAGCGCAGAAACTGCTTGCTATTACTGGCAAAAAGAGTGATTAATACCATACCGCCGGAGAATGGCGGAAGAAAGGAGAGAAAGTAAATGGGCAGGAAAAAATACTACATAGCATACGGGAGCAACTTATCGGTGGAACAGATGGTCTGCCGCTGCCCGGATGTGAAAGTCATCGGGACTGCGGTCATTGAGGATTACGCGCTGCTTTTTAAGGGCTGCGCCACCATTGAACAGAGGGAAGGAAAAAAGGTGCCAGTACTCATCTGGGAGATTTCCCCCAGTGACGAAAAAAACCTTGACCGCTATGAGGGCTATCCCAACTTTTACTACAAAAAGGATTTGACATTGACAGTCCAAATGACCGGAACGGATGCCAGCCAGGAACTGACCGCAATGGTCTATATCATGGATGAACGCCGCCGCCTCGCCAGTCCAACAGGCTATTACTACAAGGTGCTGGCAGACGGTTATGAGGACTTCGGGTTTGATAAAGCAATCCTGGAGCAGGCACTTGTGGACAGCGTTGGAAAACGTACAGCCAGAGTATTTTTGAACGGATATCAGGACGATTGCAGGGGGTAGCAAATGGGGAAAAAGAATTTGAATATTAAGCTGCCGGAGGCCATGCTGGATGAACTGGAAATCATCCGCAGGGAGCGGAGCCAGCAGGAAGGGCGCAGGGTTTCCAGGAACAGCCTGATCGAAGAGGCAGTAGAAAAATATGTTACGGCGGCAGAAAAATTTCTGGAGGGATTGTTTCAGGAAGGAAATTTAAAGCCGGATCAGCCATACCAGATTTCCGTGCGGGAGTTCCTTGGCAGGCATACGGATGACAGGATATCCATGATGACACCGGGAGGGTATGTGGATTTGGATAAAGCGCAGACAGAACGGCTCCTCTCCGGACAAATGGTAAAGGCCCATCCCGGATGCAGGGAGGATTTCCGGGATGCTCCTGCGGAGGAACTGTTGCCGCAGAGCGTCCTATCGGCACATCTGCGGGATGGGGTGTGGCAGCTTCTGACAGACATCGAATGTGGTACAGAAACGGTCCGTACCGTCTGCTATGATACAGAGGATATCTGGAAGAGCCGTGAGCTGGCGAAGCAGTTCTTCCTGCGGGCAATGGCAGCCTGCGAGGGCAGTGAGAAAGAACGCTACACAAATATTTACATGAAACTGATGATGGGAATGACAGACTGTGATGATTCGGAGGTGTGAGCATGGGATTCCCAAAGAGAAAAATCGTGGAGAAAATCAGAAAGGATTATCCTGTCGGCTGTGAGGTGGTGCTTGACCGGATGGAGGATGTGCAGGCTCCTCCGGTGGGGACACACGGAACCGTGAAGTCAGTGGATGATACGGGAAGTATCAAAGTTGCATGGCGCACGGGCGGAAGCCTGCGCGTGGTCTATGGGGAGGATGCCTGCCACCGCATCGACACAGATGCGATAGTAAAAGAATTTCTGGACGGATACGGGAAAACACAGGCCGGAGGGAGCTGCCCGCGCTGCGGCAGCCCCATGCCGCATTTGGAGCACCATGCAGTCAGCCGGAGGGCGCACCTCATTGTATGCGATCTGTGTGGAACGGAGGAAGCGCTGGAGGATGCAGGGATGTCAGAGAAGAAACCGTTGTTTACATGGGAGGCATGGAAGGAGAGAGGAAAATGAGCCACAGAAAAATGCCTGCTTACGGAGAACGCGAGCATGGCGGCAGATACATACTGGATGATTACTGTTGGTCCAGGAACCATTGCAGGGCAGTTACAATCCGCCGTTGGAAACGGAATTTGAAAAAGAAGGCCCGGACAAAGACGCGGATGCAGTTTGTATGGGTGGAAGGAGGATATGAACAGGATGAAATCTAAAATATGGAAAACGGGGGATACCTGTTTTGTGATCACCAATAAGAAAAAGCGGCAGTCAATGGAATATAAGGTTCTTTCCTTCGATGGCAGGTTTTATTTTCTGGAAAGCCGGACGGGAAGCCATATCAACGCTTCCCCGTCCCGAATGTTCCGGTCAAAGGAAGATGCGACCGCTTCACTGGGATAGGAGGCAGCCATGATGCAGGAGCCAATGCCGGGAACGGCACGGATAAAAAGGAACAAGTGGAACAGGGGCAGCGGTGTGTACAGTATGAGGGGTGAGCTGAAAAGAGGAACCGCTCTCAATAAGAAACGCCTGAACCGAAAAGTCCGGCACAGAAATAAGGATGCCCTGAAAGGGTGCCGCTACAAGCGTATATGCAGGACATCCCATATGGTGGATTTTACCTAAAAAAGAAAACAGGGCCGGTAATAACCCGGCACCCCTCTCCAGTTTACCGTATATTCGCTCTGAAAGTGAGTTTTATCAAGCGGATTCCGAATAATAATGTACACAATCTTTTACCGGCATGTCTGGTACATATATGGTGCCAGACTTGCTTGCCATTCTGTGGAAATGACGGTAATATGCACGTACCATAAGAAAAGGAGGGCGCAGATATGTCGGAATACCGGATAGAGGAGTCTGCCAGAAAGCGGGCGTTGAAATTTAAGGAAGATTACGAACGCCATTTTGAAAAAAACTCAAAACGGATGAGGAAGATAGCAAAGGAGACAGAGGCCTATTTAGAGCGGGAACATTTGCAGGATGATACTGACGCCACACTGAATATCATCAGCATTCTTCCAAGTTGCCATTACCGGATTTATCTTTACGGCCGCTACCATGAGCTGGTGAAGAAAGCAGGAAGAACTGATACAGAACTGGAGTACAGGAAATGGAAGATAGGCGGGGAAACTTCAGAGAAAATCCAGAAGTTCGCAGTGATTTACCGGAAGAGAGAAAAATGTCTGAGAAAAATGGAGTCTGATGCGGAGGCAGAATGCATTGGTTACCTGAAAAAAAGCGGATTGTGGGATGACCTGGAGGCGGTGCATGAAATGCGGTGCTGCCTGCCAATATGCCTTTTAAGGCATAAACTGGATGAACGATACTATGAATTATTTATGAAAGAAAATGAGGATTTCACGGATGAGGATTAGTTTTTTATATTCTTTTCCTGTATAAATGATGCACAGTTTCCGCCAGAAATCTTTGTGTACATTATGGTTCAGCATGGACTTGATAATATATGTTTTTAGAGCGAATATGTCACTACCGAAAGGGAAAACAAAGAAAACGGAGGAAACACACATGAAGGAATTAAGCAAAAAGGAACTGGAAAGCCTGGTGGAGATCGCAAGGAAACACATTTACCCGGTTGAGGCCAGAGGGGATTTGGAAACCCGCGACAATGACAGCGAGGATTTTCTGGATGTTTCCGTCTGGAGCATCAAGGCAGCATTGACGGCGGCTTACGAACTTGGGAAAGAAAGCAGCCAGAACAAACGTAGCGGCAGGAAAATATCCCTGACAACGGCAGACGGGATTCCGGAGAGCTTAAGCAACCTTTGGTACACTGGTGACTGCGACATTGCAACTTTCACGGATGCGGTTGAGGACAGCCGGACGGGGGCAGAACTGGTCAGGAACCTTGGCAGGCTGAAACTTTTTAGAAAATTTACTCTCCAAAGGGAAACGGATACCAAGATCAGGCTGAAGGGCACAGACCGCATGGGAAACATCAGCTACCTGACAGTCACAAAATAAATACCGGAAAACAGGCAGGGGCAAGGGGCTGGCACGGCCGGCCTTTTGCTCGTGCCTGCTTGATGCCATAAAATGCACAGTTTTTCGTTGAAATGATTGTGTACATTATGGCTCCGATAGTAGTTGCTATTCCGGGCACATGACGGTAAGATGTGTCACACCAAAGGGGAACAACCCCAAAATCAAGGAGGACACAGAATATGAAGAAAAACAATTTTGCAGAAGAATACGCACAGGAGACGGCGATCAAGGCACAGTACCACGAGGCAGAAAAGGCAGGAAATACGGAAGGACAGGAAGCTGCACGGAACGCCTACCATGAGCTGGAGGAGCAGATTGCAGGAAAGGGAAATCCCTACGCGAGAATCTACCGGCTTTACAGCGAGGCACAGGAACGGGGCAATGCGTACATCGATTTAAACGATACCATCTGGGATGATCAGGTACCGGCATTGATCGGAAACCTCCGGGAATACGGCATTGAAAAATTTACCTTTTCCTCCACCTGGTCTTCGGCGGTGGAAACCGCATGGCTTTTCACACAGAATGGATGCAGGCTGGAGGGGCTGGTGGAGATCAACGGCCGCCACAAAGCATTTATGAGCGACGAATACGAGAAAGCCCATGGCTACCTTTTTTCCATCGGGGATGCAGAGGATAAATAAGGCGTAATCGGCCGGAAAAGGGGCGGTAAGCCCCTGAAGGCTGCCGCCGGAAAATCCCCCGGATGCCCGGTAAAAATGCGGACACGGGCGGCTGTGGCGGGCACTGCGGGGAGAACAGAAAGCAGGAGGGCAAAGCAGTGGAATATAAGGGTTACTACATAGCAGTTGGCTGGAACAATCGGGAGATGGGATTTGATTTTGACGTATACGATTCGGAAAACAAAGCGGTGGCTCGGAGCGATGCAGCCTATTTCTTTGACGATAACGCAGAAAAAGCGGCGAAGGAGGCCGTTGACAAAATCCTGCAGGAGCAGGAAAACGGGGAATAAAATACACAAATACCCATCCATATCTTTGTGCGGTATATTCGGATAATCTGCTTGCTATATGTGCGAAACAGAGCGAATATGTCACTACCGAAAGGGAAAACAAAGAAAACGAAGGATTACAACATGAAAGCATTTTACAAGTTTGAAGAGACCACTAACATGGAGAACCTGCAGATGAAGGTCAGCTCCTACGGCGCGGTATTAAAATATGGGGAGCAGGTTCTCGTGACAGACATTGGCTGGAAGGGATTCGCTGCAGCGGTTTACGAGTTCATCGAAACCCCGGAGGAAACAGGACTGGCGGATATCGAATGCAGGCTGAACCTGGTAGAAGCGGCAGAGGACGCTTTCGAGGATGGCGGTCATGCCATCGCATGGTGCATGGAAAAAGCAAAGTAGGGGAGGACACGGATTATGGCAGGATGCAGAATATGCAAACAGGAGATGCTGACGGCGCAGGGATGCGCCATCGGCACGGTACACATTAACGGTAAAGTATACCCAAGGATCAAGGCCGGGGATGCGCGGGATTTTAACCCATCCATGGAAGAAGGGGAACGCTGCGGTGACTGCGGTGCGATGAAAGGCTTCTTCCACCATTTCGGATGTGATATAGAGCGCTGCCCGGTCTGCGGGATGCAGATGATAAGCTGTGACTGCGAAGATGTTTATTATGAGGGGATCGGGGAAGAATGATCAAGTCCAAGGTCCGGAAGATTCCATAGGGAAAATTCAAGGCTGCTGTAATATACACAATTTCCCCTCCGTATCTTTGGTACATTTACGGCGCAGAATTGACTTGCTATATGTGCGAAACAGAGCGAACATGTCACTACCGAAAGGGAAAACAAAGAAAACGGAGGATTACAGCATGAAAAACATTTACACACTGAGAAATGAGCTCGACCTTAGAAATTACAATACGGCGATCACAAGAGCAGATTTTGAAGCTCATTTTACCAAAACAAAGGAGCGCATCGAATTTACTTTCAACGGTTGGGATGGAAAAAGTTATGACGGCGAGAGCCGCAAGGCATACATTTACCGGACAGACATTCCGGGTTACGAGGAAGCAAGGTTTATCAAAGTTGGCAGGCGCCTGCATTTCATTGACGAGGAGAGCAGCGTTTTGGAAAAGGCAACCGGAGCCTTCCACAAGACAGTGGGATGGCTGGTGGATGTCGAGAGGGCATGAGAGGAAACGGAGGCAGCGTAATGTTAGCAGAAGGAACGATTGGGATTCAGGAAAACGGAAAAATGGTGGCCTGCCATTATAAGATGAAATACTTTGACGAACCGAGCCGTTTTGGTATTGAAGGCGGGCGGATTTCCAAATTGACGATCCGCAGGGAAGGGGAATTTACCTGCAATTATGACAGGGGATGGGACCTGGAACCGGAAGATGAAGCAACACGGACGGCAGTTGCCCTTTTGATGAAGGAATACAACTAAATTTTCCACCAATGAAACAGTACCCGGAAAGGGGCTGTTTCTCGTAGTAAAACAGACAATTTTCTTCTTTATCTTTGGTACATTTATGGAGCAGAATTGACTGGATAATCATGTGTTTCAGAGGTAATATGCTACTACCGAAAGGGAAAACAAAGAAAAACGGAGAAAACGGACATGGCAAAAAGAATGAGCAGGAAGGCGCAGGTTTACCTTACAAAGATCAAAGCAGCGTCAAATGAATATGACCTGAAAGGAATGGAAATCACAATCAAGAAGGACACAGCATTTGAATGGTCAGAGTTTACGAGGCTGAATGACGCCATTGAGGAAAAAAGAGTCGGTCTTCGCACGGATCAGGAATCAGCAAAACTGAAGGAACTGGTTTTCTTCCGGGCGAAAGCGGAGCTGGATGGCTATCTGATGATGAAGGATGGGGATGGGTACACGGAAGAGGAAACGGAGCGCCAGAGGGAGCGCTTCAGCAGCATCTACCAGATTATTGAGGAGGCAGAACTTGAAGATGAATATGATGCATGGAAACAGATAAATGCATAAACATTGTTGCAGGCATATGCCCAGAAAGGGGCTGTCCCTCGTAGTAAAATGGACAATTTTCTTCCCGTATCTTTGGTACATTTATGGCTCAGAATTGACTGGATAATGTGCAGAACCAGAGGTAATATGTACCTACCGAAAGGGAAAACAGAAAGAACGGAGGAAACAGCGATGACAAGATTTCAAAAGGAACTGAGCGGAGCACTTGGAGCATATTGGAAAAGAGCAGCAGAGAAAGAACTGGAAAAGGTCAGAGAGGACCTGCAGGCCGGCAAGATTACCATTGATGAGAACGGGGTTGCCCGCAACTGTATCGGCAGGGTGCTGATGAGCGACATGCTGGAAAAGCTGGCAATGGTCACTGACAAGGTCAGTGTGGAAGCAACCACAGCGGCCAGGGACAAAGAGGTTTCCAAATCCCTTGCGGAATATCGGAAGAGCGCAAGGCCGGTTTCCGAAGAGGAGCGCATGGAGATGCAGGCTGCTTTTGGAAAAGGAACCACGGTGGTCAATGTCCTGACCGGCGAAAAAACCGAACTTTAAAATTACAACGAAACTACAGGCATAACCCCAAGGGGCTGTGCCTCGTTATCCCCGTTTTTATATAGATTGATTTTACTTAAGGGCTTCTTCGGAGGTCCTTTTTGTTTGCCCATTTTGGAGGAAAGGAGGGATGCCATATGGCGACAAGGGGAAGGAAACCGACTCCGACTGCGATTAAAGAATTAGAAGGAAATCCGGGCAAGCGCCCATTGAATGCGAAAGAACCGAAACCTGTCAAAAAGGCACCATCCTGCCCGAAGTGGCTGGAGCCGGAGGCAAAAAAAGAATGGCGGCGGCTGTCTAAACAGCTGGAGCAGCTTGGAGTGCTGACAGAACTGGACATGGCATCGTTTGCAGCTTATTGTCAGGCGTATGCCAGATACAAGGAGGCGGAGGAATTTATCACGCAGCATGGTTCCATTGTGAAAACCCCGTCAGGATACTGGCAGCAGGTTCCACAGGTGGCACAGGCACAGACTTATAGTAAGATTATGCTCCGGCTTGCGGAGCAGTTCGGACTGACGCCTTCGGCAAGAAGCAGGATTATTGCAGGCGGAGGGGATTCCGCACCAGCAGATGAGATGGAGGAATTGTTGGGAGGTGGAAGCTGATGGCAGAAACAAGACCGAAGGATTATCCGAAATTGAAAGATTACCAGCCAACAAGGTTCATGCTGCCAACTTCTCATTATGATAAAGCGAAGGCTGACCGGGCAGTGAAGTTTATAGAGAATCTCCGCCATACAAAAGCAAAGTGGGCAGGAAAACGTTTCTGGCTGCTGCCCTGGCAGGAAACTCTGGTGCGGGATATTTTCGGGACTGTAAAAGAGGATGGAACACGCCAGTTCAGAACAGCTTATGTTGAAATATGTAAAAAAGTTGGAAAGAGTGAACTTGCAGCAGCAATAGCATTGTATCTGCTCTATGCGGATAACGAGCCTTCGGCCGAAGTTTACGGTGCGGCTGCTGACCGCCAGCAAGCCTCCATCGTCTTTGATGTGGCGAAAAGAATGGTTGAGCTGACCCCGGCATTACTGAAAAGAAGCAAGATCATGGGGGCAACCAAGCGGATTGTAAATTACAGCAATGCCGGTATCTATCAGGTGCTGTCAGCCGATGATGGAAACAAGCATGGCTTTTCTGTTTCAGGACTTGTGTTTGACGAAATCCACAATCAGCCCAACCGTAACCTGTACGATGTCCTGACAAAAGGATCGTCGGATGCCCGTGCCAACCCACTCCATTTTATCATCACAACCGCAGGAAATGACAGAAACTCGATTGCGTTTGAGCTGCACACGAAAGCACTGGATATTTTAAACGGCAGACGAGAGGACCCGACGTTTTATCCAGTGGTATACGGGCTGGCGGATGACGAGGACTGGACGGATGAAAAGAACTGGTACAAGGTGAATCCCTCTCTTGGATATACGGTTGAGATTGACCGTTTAAGGGATGCATTTCGGGAAGCCCAACAGAATCCGGCGGATGAAGTCACATTCCGGTGGCTCCGGTTAAATCAATGGGTTTCCAGCACTGTGGCATGGATTCCCGACCAGATATACGCTTTGGGAAACGAGGCGATTGATATGGAAAGCCTCAAAGGACGGGAATGTTATGGAGGACTTGACTTGTCCAGTTCCGGTGATATTACAGCTTTTGTACTGGTGTTTCCGCCACACAATGGGAAGGAGAAATACGTCATACTTCCATTTTTCTGGGTACCCCAAGATACGATCCCGCTCCGGGTGCGCCGTACATCGGTTCCTTATGATAAATGGCAGGCCCAGGGGTATCTGATGGCAACCGAGGGAAATGTGATCCATTATGGTTTTATCGAAACATTTATAGATGATCTTGGAAAAATATATAACATTAAAGAAATAGCCTATGACCGATGGGGTGCTGTGGAGATGACGCAGGCCCTTGAAGGCATGGGCTTTACTGTTGTGCCATTTGGACAGGGATTTTCTTCCATGAGCCCGCCTACAAAAAGGTTTTATGAATTACTGATGGAGGGGAAAATGGTTCATGGGGCGCACCCGGTACTCAGATGGATGGCCGGAAATGTTGTGGTGGACACGGACCCGGCCGGAAATATCAAGGTGACGAAAAGACGCAGCCCGGATAAGGTTGATGGGATTGTTGCGGCTATTATGGCTCTTGACCGCTGTATCAGGCATGAGGAGAATACGGGGAGCGTATATGATGATCCAGACCGGGGGTTATTCGTATTTTGAGGAGGGAAATTTTGGGGAAAATAAGTAAAAATGATATTATAGGGCGCAAATTTGGGATGCTGCAGGTTGAGAAGTGCATAGGGACGGTAAATGGGAAATTGCGCTATCAATGCAAATGCGATTGTGGAAATGAAAGAACAACGGACCGTTATTCTCTATTAAACGGGACTGCGAGCAGCTGTGGGTGTAAAAGACGGATTAACCCGGAAGATATTGTAGGGAGACGTTTTGGACGTCTTGTTGCCATGGAATGTGTGGGACGGGAAGAAGGAAAACGATGGGGAAATTATAGGTATCTGTGCCAATGTGATTGTGGGAAAACCACTTACGTCCGGCGGGATCATTTGCTTCATGGGGATAGCTGTTCCTGTGGAGATTGCATCCATATCGAAGAAGAAGCGGGCTGCCTAAGATACTACACACATAGCGGGGAGTCATTTCTGGCGGATATTTCAGTAAAAGAACTTCTGGAAAAATACCCCTGCTATATAGCGGGAAATGGATATGTTTTTATAACGATTGATGGAGAACATGAACTTTTGAGCAGGCTCGTACTAGATGCGGATAAAAATACGCTTGTGGATCACATAAATGGTAATCCGCTGGACTGCAGGAGGGATAACCTGCGTCTGGCAGATGCTTGTGAAAACGCATTTAATACAGCACTGGTTTCCAATAATACGTCTGGTTACAAGGGCGTATATTTTCACAAAGCATCGGGCAGATTTCATGCCAGCATTAGGGCGTATGGGGTGCGTATATTCCTTGGATATTATGATGATATAGAAGAAGCGGCGGGGGCCTATGACAGGGCTGCCCGTTTTTTTCACGGCGAATTTGCCTGTGTGAATTTTCCACGTCCGGGCGAACAGTGCTGCCGAAGAAACCAAGAGAAAGTGGTCAGACAGGAAGTTATGTGAGGAGGAATAATCCAATGGGATTTTTAAAATGGATGGGTTTTTCAAAACCCAGGGATGCCCCAGGGGAAAATCTGCCGGAGGTGACAGACAGCGTCCGAGATTCCGGACAGGTTTTTTCTTTTGGAACCGCGAACAGCGGGGAAAAGGTAGATGAGCAGTCTGCCATGCAGATCTCCACGGTATATGCCTGTGTGCGGCTGTTGGCGGAAACAGTGGCGGCACTGCCGCTGCACCTATACCGTTACACCGATGGTGGGAAAGGAAAAGAGAGCGCCTTTGACCACCCGCTGTACCGGATCTTATACCGGCAGCCCAACGATGAGATGAGCAGTTTTATCTGGCGGGAAACCATGATGACCCACCTGCTTTTGTGGGGGAATGCCTATTCCCAGATCATCCGGGATGGGAGGAACAACGTCCTCGGCCTGTATCCGCTGCTCCCGGAAAACGTGGAAGTCGACCGTGATGAGCAGGGGCAGCTTTATTATATCTACCACGCTTATACAGATGAAGTGCCGGGGGAACAGAACCAGGATATTTATTTCAGGAAAGATGAAATCCTGCACATTCCGGGGCTTGGGTTTAACGGCCTTGTGGGATTTTCCCCGATTGCCATGATGAAGAACAGCCTTGGCACGACTCTGGCCGTGGAGAAATACGGGGCGTCGTTCTTTAAGAACGGGGCGCAGCCAAGCGGTGTGCTGGAGCATCCGGGGGTACTAAAAGACCCCCAGAAGATACGGGATAACTGGACTGCGGTATACGGCGGGGCCAACAACGCGCACAGGGTCGCTGTGCTGGAAGAGGGGATGGCCTACAAAGCGATCTCCCTGCCGCCGGAGGACAGCCAGTTTTTATCCACCCGGCAGTTTGGCGTGGAGGAAATCTGCCGGATCTTCCGGGTGCCGCCCTACATGGTACAGAGTCTGGAACACGCCACCTTCTCCAACATCGAACACCAGTCGATTGATTTTGTGGTGCATACCCTGACTCCGTGGTTGGTGCGGTTCGAGCAGGCGATCATCAAAGACCTTCTGCTTGAAGAAGAACAGGATGTGCTGTTTCCCAAGTTCAACGTGGACGGACTGCTCCGGGGTGATTACCAGAGCAGGATGAACGGTTATGCAACGGGAATCAGCAACGGTTTCTTAAGCCCGAATGACATCCATCGTTTGGAGAACATGGACCTGATCCCGGCAGAAGAAGGCGGGGATGACTATTATCTGAATGGCGGATATGTAAAGCTCCGGGATGCGGGGAAGTTTGCCCAGGCAAAGCAGGCGGCTGTGGAGCAGAACCAGCCGAAGGATGAACCGGAGAAACCATCCGAAGGAACGGAAAATGCAGCTGACAGTGAAAACGGGCGGAGTGAGAGTACGCCGCAAAAACCAAGAGAAAGGAAACGGAAACGATGAAGAAATTCTGGAACTGGATTCATGATGAAGCCGGCGGCAGGGTGCTCCGTCTGGAAGGCCCGATTGATGAGGAGTCCTTCTGGGGCGATGAGGCAACCCCCAAGGCATTCCGTGAGGAACTGGAGGCGGGAGAGGGCGATATTACCGTCTGGATCAACAGCCCCGGCGGAAATGTGTTTGCGGCAGCGGAGATTTATACGATGCTCCGGGACTATAAAGGCGCGGTTACCGTCAAGATTGATGCGATTGCCGCCTCCGCTGCCTCTGTGGTAGCGATGGCTGGAAATAGAGTGCTGATGTCCCCTGTGGCAATGCTGATGCTCCATGATCCCAGCACCATCGCTTATGGCAATACCAAAGACATGGAGCGGGCAATCAATACGCTCAATGAAGTGAAGGAGAGTATCATCAACGCCTATGCCGCCAAGAGCGGATTGTCCCACAGCCGCATTTCCAACTTAATGTCCAACGAGACGTGGATGAATGCGAAAAAGGCAGTGGAACTGGGGTTTGCAGATGAGATCCTCTTTGATGCGGAAGAACCGGAAAAAGAGGAAGAAGGCGGGGAGGAAGAAACAGAGGAGGAAGAGGAAAAGCCGGGTATCCATCTGGAGGCACAGATTTATTCCACGAGACAGATGGGGCTGACGATTCTGAACCGGCTCGGTGTGGACAGCGGGAAGCCTCCTAAGAAACCACCTGTGGATACACACACGGAACCTTCCAGATCTATGGAAGAAAAGCCGCCGCATCCTGCAATCGGCATGGACGGCACAACAGAAGATGGCAGTGTGCCATATCTGATTTTAGAAAAACAGCTGGAATGTTTGAAGTAAGGCAAGCGCCTGAAACAGACAGATCCGGCTCTTTTTATACCCAAAATCACATTTTTTATGGAGGAAATGACGATGAGTAAGATTCTTGAACTGAGAAGCAAGCGCAATACCCTCTGGGAGCAGACCAAGGCATTCCTGGAGCAGCACCGCAGGGAGAACGGCCTTGTAGCTGCCGATGCGGTGGAGCAGTACAACAAGATGGCCCAGGAGGTCAAAGACCTGGGGGCGGAGATCGAGCGTCTGGAGCAGCAGGCAGAGTTTGACGCCAAGCTGTCGGCCCCGACCTCTAATCCGGTGCATGGCAATCCAAAGAACGGCAGCCCGAAGGATAAGAACACCAGCCCGACCGGGACGGAGGAGTATAAGAATGCATTCTGGGACATGATCCGCAACCGCGGCAACTACGGCGAGGTGCGCAACGCCCTGTCTGTCGGTGTGGATACGGAAGGCGGATACACCGTGCCGGATGAGTTTGAAAAGAAACTGGTGGAGGCACTGGAGGAGAATAACATCTTCCGAAGCATGGCGAATGTGATCCGTACCAGTTCCGGCACCCGTAAGATTCCGATTGCGGAGGACACCGGGGAGGCCAGCTGGATCGATGAAGGGGAGGAAATCCCGGAGAGTGACACCACGTTTGGACAGACCATGCTGTCGGCCTACAAACTGGGCACCATGATCAAGGTTTCCAATGAGCTTCTGAACGATTCCGCGTTTGACCTTGCGACCTATATCGCCCGCCGTTTTGGTGTGCGTATGGGCAACGCAGAGGAGAAGGCATTCATTACCGGGGACGGTGTGGGCAAGCCGCTGGGCATCCTGGATGATGCCGGGGCGAAGGTGGGCGTAACCGCAGGAACGCAGACCAAGCTGACCTTTGATGAAATCTTCCAGCTGTACTATGCGCTGAAAGCACCATACCGCAAGAAAGCGGAGTTCCTGTGCAACGAGGCGGTGGTGCTGCAGCTGATGACCTTAAAAGACAACAATGGCAACTATATCTGGAAGCCGGGCCTTGAGATCGGCAAGCCGGATACACTCCTGAACCGTCCGCTGAAGACCTCTGCCTTTATGCCCGCCGTGGCAGCGGGAAACAAGGTGCTGGCCTTTGGCGATTACAGCTACTACTGGATCGCAGACCGCCAGAGCAGAACCTTCCGCCGCCTGAATGAGCTGTATGCCCGCACGGACCAGGTAGGTTTCCTTTCCACGCAGCGTGTGGACGGCAAGCTGATCCTGCCGGAAGCGGTGCAGGTGCTCCAGATGAAGGGCAGCGCATCCAGCGGTTCCTGATAAGGCGGAAAGATTATGGCAGATGGTGGTTATATGTATATGCCTGCCATCTGCTGATGAGAGAGAGGAGGATGCAGCCGTGGCATTGGTAACCTTGGAAGAAGCGAAGACCTATCTGCGTGTGGATTCATCGGATGAGGATGCCGTGGTCGGCATCCTCTTAACTTCTGCCGGGAAACTGTGTGCGGATGTGGCGAGGCTTACGGATGAACAGTGGGCAGCAGTAGATGCGGATGAAACAGAGGATACGGCATCGTACACGGAAGAAGAACTTTCCCGGATACGGGAAGTGATGAAAGTGGCGGTGCTGTATGCCCTCGCCTATCTGTATGAACACCGGGAGGAAGCGGACCATCATGGGCTTACCCTGACGCTCCGCTCCCTTTTGTTTTCCATCCGGGAAGGTGTTCTTTGAAAGGAGAGGCAGGCATGGAGATTTCAAAGCTGAATGAGCGGATAACGATTGAGAAGAATGCAGTCGTTACGGATGCCATTGGGAATCATAAGAACACATGGACCCACTACTTTTCCTGTTATGCCTATGCTTCCACCTATCAGGCAGAGGAGAAGGAAAGCGAGGTATCCAGCGAGGAGCGCTCCGTCACCTTTACGGTGCGCTGGTGCAGTGAGACCGCCGCTGTCACTTCCACAGGCTTCCGTGTGAGGTTCCGGGGAGAAGTTTATGACATTGAGTCGGTGGACCTGATGAATTACCGGAAGAAGGAGATCCGGTTCAAATGCCGGAGGGAACCAAGGCAGTGAGGAGGCAGCGATGGCAAAGAAAATATCGGTAGACCAGCTCTCCAGCGAGATCATGTCCGCATTGGATGAGTATAAAAAGGTCACGGATGAAGTGGTGAAAACCGCGGTGAATTCTGTATCAAAAGAGACGAAGGCAATGGCGCAGGCCGGCTCCCCGGTCAAGTCCGGCGGTTATCAAAAGGGATGGGCGGTCAAAAAGACCTCGGAGAAAACCGGGCAGGTCAGTATCACGGTCTATAACCGTACCAAGCCGGGGCTGACACACCTTCTGGAAAAGGGCCATGCCAAGCGCGGCGGCGGCCGGGTGGCGGGAAAACCACATATCGCCCCGGCAGAGGAATATGCCGTGAATGAACTGGAAGCAGCGATTAAAAGGGGGCTTTCGTGATGGATTATGAAGAGATTGCAAACATGTTAGGCGGCACGGGGCTGCCCTTCGCATACCACCATTTTGCGGAAGGGGAGTCACCACAGCCGCCTTTTATCTGCTACCTGACACCCGGCAGCAACAACTTTGCGGCAGACGGGAAGGTCTACTTCAAAGCAAAGCAGCTGGATGTAGAGCTGTATACGGACGAGAAGGCACCGGAATTGGAAGAACGGCTGGAAGCCGCCTTTGATGCTTATGGGCTGTTCTATGAGAAATCGGAAACCTACATCGAGTCCGAGAAACTGTATGAAGTGATTTATGAAATGGAGGTATGAAGGCTATGGGAAACAAAGTCAAATATAACCTGAAAAATGTCCATGCCGCAAAGCTGACAGAAACTGTGGCAGACGGCGTGACCGCATTTACCTATGCCGCACCGAAGGCGATCCCCGGAGCGGTGAGTATCAGCCTGGATGCGGAGGGCGAATCCAGCCCGTTCTATGCGGATGGTATTGTATATTTCCGTTCCGTGACCAACAACGGATACAGCGGTGATCTGGAAATCGCATTGATCCCGGAGTGGTTCCGCACGGAGATTTTGCAGGAGGAACTGGATGGCAAGGGTGTCCTGGTGGAAAACAGCGGGGTTGGCGAGAGCGTGAAGTTTGCCCTGCTCTTTGAGTTTGACGGGGATGTGAATGCCATCCGCCATGTGCTGTATAACTGTTCGGCATCCCGTCCGTCCATTGAATCGGAGACGAAAGAGGACACCATTGAGCCTGGAACGGAAACCCTGTCGATCACGGCAGACCCCCGCTCGGATGGGCTTGTAAAAGCCAGGACGGGCGATAGCACGGACAAGGAGGCATATACGAACTGGTATAAATCGGTGTATCTGCCGACGGAAAAAGAGTCAGGGCAGGAAGGAGCGTAAAAAATGCTGAAACGTGAGATTGAAATCTGTGGGAAAAAGGTGGCGTTCCGTTCCTCGGCCACCATTCCCCGACTGTACCGGGCGAAGTTTAAGAGGGACATCTTCAAAGACCTCTCCAAGCTGGAGAAATCCTATAAAGGCAAGACCGAGGACGGGGAGGAATTCCAGATCGAGGACTTGGAGATATTCGAGAACGTGGCCTATATCATGGCTTATCATGCGGACAATTCCATTCCTCCGACCATTGAGGAATGGCTGGACCAGTTTGATATGTTCTCCATCTATGAGGTCCTGCCGCAGATTCTGGAACTGTGGGGACAGAACATGATGGTGGAGGTGCAGGCAAAAAAAGAGTTGGCAGGAGTACAAGGGAAATGACCACGCCCCTGTTCCTCCTGCGTTGTGTGGAGCTTGGCATTGCGATCTCTGACCTGGATCTTCTTACGATTGGTCTCGTCATTGATATGTGGACGGAAAAAGGAAACGATGATGTGAAATACAAAAAAGTGGCCCGTGAAGCCACGCAGGAAGATTTTGATAAATGGTGAATTCACCATTTATCAAATTATCAGCACCTTATAAAAATCAGCACCTTTTTCCAAATGTCAGCGTTTTAACTGAATTCAAGTCGAAAAGGTGCTGAT